>CALAJP010000048.1 GCA_937922815.1 uncultured Saprospiraceae bacterium | reverse complement strand
ACAAAATCGAAAAAGCATTTAAACGTTTTATTTATTGGGTTATCTTCTAAAACTGTATTGTTCTTAACATATTTTAGCAAAGAAAGATTATTGTCTTTTAATTTGGATTGTAAATTCTCAGCCCCTTTTAAACTAACGACCCCAAAGTCACTTATATTTCTATCTATTTTAGCCAGAACATTGCCATTAATGGAGAAATTTTCTGATAATAATAAATCACAGTTTAGTTTAATGTATTCATAATTTACAACTAATCCATTGATTAAAAATTCATATTTAAAAGCTACTGTTTCAAAATCATTTAATGCATTTAAATATGAATCATAAAATGAAGCGTTAAATTCTTTATCTGTAAGGTGATTAATAATATCAAAAATGGCTAACCCTAAATTAGATTTTCCAACGCCATTCTTGCCATAAATAATAGAATTATTAATTATGTTATTTTTTATACACTCTTTATTGAAAGAATACCCTCTAGGCTTATCTAAACTAAAATTAAACTCAGTTTGAAAGCCCTTAAAGTTAGTTACGGAAAATTTAGTAAGCATTTTATTGGTTTAATTTTATACTAAATTAATTAAACTTTCATTTTTTCCGTAAAAAAAATACGGTATTCAAAGATTTACGTCAACTTTTCATACGAATCCGCTAACTGATCGGCTAATTGTTGCATTTGGGTATTGTCCAATTTAGGGCCTTCATGTTTGAATCCAAAATCATTCATCGTATTTAAGGGTTGTAAATGAACATGAACATGAGGTACTTCCAAACCAACTACGGCAACTCCTACTCTCAAACAAGGAATAACAGCTTCTAATGCTTGCGAAACCTTTTTAGCAAAAACCATTAGTTCACATAATTCATCATCAGACAAATCAAAAAATTGGTCTTCCTCACGTTTTGGAATTACTAAAGTATGTCCCAAACACTTGGGGCTAATATCTAAGAATGCTAAACAGTTTTCAGTTTCAGCAACTTTGAAACACGGAATTTCACCTGCTACAATTTTTGAAAAGATAGAAGCCATATCGTATAAATTATATAGGTTAGTTTTAAATGAAGATATCTAAAATTTCTAATTTTTGTAAGCCTCCAGGTGTTTGGATTTCGGCTACATCACCCACTTTTTTGCCTAATAATCCTTTGGCAATTGGTGAAGTGATAGATATTTTTAATTGTTTAAGGTTCGCAGCTGATTCAGAAACGATTTCGTAAACGAATTCTTTTTTCATTTTCAAATTCTTGATTTTGACTTTACAAAGCATTACAACTTTTGAAGTGTCAATATCGTCAGTGTTAACGATTTTAGCTGTTGCTAATTTCATTTCCAAAGTAGAAATTTTAAGCTCTAACATTCCTTGAGCATCTTTGGCAGCATCATATTCTGCGTTTTCAGAAAGGTCTCCTTTCTCTCTTGCTTCAGCAATAGCAGCAGCAGCTTTCTTTCTTTCTACTGTTTTTAGAACATCTACCTCTGCTTGAATTTTATCAAAATCTTCTTGCGTTAAATAGGTTACCCCACTCATTATTATAAATTTTTGGTTTGTTGTATTAGTACAAAATATGTTGTTTTACTGATTTCAAGTCAGAATAGTTACTTTTCAATAAAAATAATAGCGATATAAATCGTGATATGACTTTTAAAATACAATCAATATTTTTAGGACAAAAAAGTATTGAACAACATAATTTACTATTAAATAATAATTTTTAGATATGCAAAATAGCATAATATATATTAATTAATAGTAGAACTTTACAAAATATTTGTTAATAGTGTTTAAAATGTACCTTTTTAAGTATTTTACAAATAAACAGCCACACTTAAGTTATGTGTTCCGTTAAAAACACGGGTGCTTCTGTAGGCATAATCAATCGAAATCTGTTTAGATTTTTCTTTACCAAATGGTAAAATATATCCTACACCCGCAGATAATCCATTATAAACGGGGGCTTCATCTTCTACTCCAAACTGTTCGGGAGTGTATCGAAAACCTGTTCGCAAGAAAAATTTCTGATCATAAACATACTCAGCTCCTACTGAATAATTATCTCTCGAAAATGAATTGGAAGTAAAGGCTGTCATTGCCGTCAACATACTTTTTTCATTAAAAATAAAATCGTACGAAATTCCAATATTGAGCATCGAAGGCATTTCAAAATTGGCTCCTGTTGCTTGAAAACCGATGGGAAATCCTGTCGAAGGAGCTTCCACTTCTCTGGTTAAGCCTTGTCCATCAAATTTCATTGAACCACCGATATTTCTTAAAGATATTCCAAATTTGAAATTATCTTGAGCTCCTGCTACATATTGTATTCCTAAATCGAATGCAAAACCAAATGCGGATACATCGGCTACCGTTTCCGAAACCAATCTCAATGCCATTCCTACGGATACTTTATTGTCAAATTTGACGCCATAGCCTAGGCCTGCATTAATAAAAGTGGGTGAAAAAGTAGCTCCATTTCCACTCGGCTGATTTTCGGTAGTAATGTCTATATCTCCAAAATCTAATGCCATCAAAGTAAATGCTAATGTTCCTCGTTTTCCTACCTTCATCGAAAGACCTAAAGCATTCATTCGGATGTCCGTTCCTTGAAGGTATAATGAACTTCCAAAACGTATTTCAGTATCTTGCGAATTTGCAATTCCAGCCACATTAATTCTCATGGCTTCTACTCCAGAAGTATTGGAAATATTAATAGAATGAACGCCTGCACTCCTTGCCCACGGATTCATTAACAATTCGTAAGCTCCTGCTTCTCCTTGTCTATCTGGATTTCCTGCAAAAAGAGTTGTTGAGAACAAACCAACAAAAAAAAGAATCCCTATATATTTATTAAAAACCATAGCTTTTGCCATTATCTTATTTTAATACTTTTCTTAATGATTATAATCCAGTTGGGTCGAATTTTCGATTCACTCCAAACCATTTTAATACTCGTTCGCCAAAATCAGGTGACTGAACATGAATCAAATACACACCCGATGCTATCGGCACGCCTTGACTATTCTTTAAATCCCACTCTAAACTCGGAATGGCTTGGTCTATCGGAACACCCGCATTACTAATATTATTATTTTGAGGTGTTGTATTATTAACGGTGTACTTTCTTATAAATTTACCATCTAACGAATAAATAGTTACATCACACTGAGCAGGTAAATTCGTAATTTTAATCGTAGTGGTCACCTTACTGGTTTCATAATCTGAAAACCCGTAATAAGGGTTAGGTACCACATTTACTTGGTCTAAAGCAGTATTTTTTTCAGTTTCTGTTGAAATTGTTTTAGCCGCTAGCCCTGTAAAATCTAATTCATAAAATGGTGAACCGTCATTAATTCCCGTTATATTTTCCTTTCGGAATGGGTTATTCACTCTTAATTTTATTGTTAAATCATTTGGAATTAATCCGTCAGCGTAGGAAAGAAACTGTTGGTTCTCCGCAGCCACTGCCAAACTTGTCCATTTGATGTTGTTTGCAGTAAGCCCTCTTGTCGTTGGAGAAAAGTTACCTAATTGCGAAAGCCGACCTTCGCAATTATCATAATCGTTAGAACAAGACGCCAATTGATCTTCAGTCATATGTAAACTTTCACAACCATCGTAATCCATATCGGTAACATAAATCATGTGTTGTCCCGAGAAATATTCATTCATTCTTGAATTAAAACCTGTTTCAATATTTAATTGATCGTTCAATCGGAACATCATATCATCTCCACCTGGTTCAAACCCTTGAAAGTAATTTTCTCCATCTTCACATAAATTAATATTTCCATGGTCGCATCTAAAAACGGAATTTTCTCCAAAGAAGATATTTAACCTTCTTCCTGTTTCTACATCAATCGCATAACCAGGAAACCAAGCATAACCTCTAACATTTCTATCAGGGTCAATATCAGGTAAACCATCACCATCATTATCTTCTTTGGTCACCGATGCACTTTTTCTAACTTGAAATTGTGTTCTACCATCTATAGTCTGAAATCCTGTGCCTTCAATACCATAATACGCTTCTGTCGCTGTTTCAATAACAATACATTGACTCCATTTCGATTTATCCGATGTAAAAACAATATCTACATTATTCAACCGATCTACTCGGTTCGCATTTCTAAAGATAGAAGAAATAGAACTCATCCAACCAGGAGACAAATAAAACTCCTCGGTAGAACGGTAATCTGTCATTGAATAGGGCACAAAATATCCTAAACCTCCCAAGTTTGAAAAATCTTGATTGGGGTCTAAAGCATTATCAGGTTCATTTGGAGATGTTTTTAAGAAGTTAGTAAACTGAGCTGAACGAGAATCATCATCTTTGATAGCATCAAACCATTGTGGTCCAGAAGCATCAGCATAACTCAAACTCATCCCTGTAGCTCCATTTCCAATCAGACCATTCGTACCTGGCTCTTCTGCCTGTTTTACCGAAATTGAAAACCCAAACTCTCCAATTAATTGGTCGTTGAATTTATCTAAATCGGCATCAGAACGTTCTATTAAAACCGTTTGGTTTTCATCTAATAATTGCCAATAAGCACCTTGATCAAAACTATTTCCATTTTCAACTAAACGAATAAAGAATTTAGCATCAGGAATTAATCTAGGGTTATAAATTTTGACTTCTACAGGTGCTTGCCCTCCTAAATACCTAATTCTACCATCAAAATCATTAGATAAAATCGTTTCATATTGAGTAGAATCCATGTTCAAAAATACCCCCCCTGTTCCTGAACCGTCTAAACGAGTAACTACGGGTCCGTCATTAACATCTGAATTCAAAATCAAATCTCCGTTGGGATAAGGCGTAACCGTATAAACTCTAATATTTCTTCTTCCTTCAATATAAGGTCTTGCTTGTCCTTCTCCTGTTTGTGGGTTAAAATCGCCGTAATTGTTATGGCCATAAGCCAACGCCATGATATAATAATCTTTGAAGTTAATTAACGAACCTCCTTCATCAGCAAACCTATCTTCATCAAAAACAAAAGTATGTTTCAATCCAGCATCTCTTCCTTCTACCTGAAGAACAGGTTGGAAAATAGTACTAGCTCCTGCACTTGAAGGATTCGCTATCTCTTCCCAATTAATCAATTCTCCAATACCGTTTTGAATGTCCGTTTGAAAAATCAAAGCGGCTTTGCTTGGGTCATCTAATTCAGTAACGGATACGTTAGGGTCAATTAATTGGTAGATTTTATATCCTTCAAAATCATACTGTTTTTCATCTTCGGGCACAAATTCTGACGCTTGAAAATCTTCTTCTTGATAGGTTTCACCTGCGTTATTAGAACTTTGTGCGTCATTGCTAATGGTAACCACTACTTTTTGGTCTAATTCTACCATCGTCAAATCAGGAGCGTCAGGACCATCCGCAATTTTGAAACAGTTGTTAAATACGGCTTGAGCCAAATCATCAGCACGCGTTAAATCATCTAAATTAGGACAAGGATAATCAATATTTGGCACCCAAACTACTCCTACTATTAACTCATTCACTGCACCAGGTTTCAGTAAAAAAGGTCCCGAAGCTTGGATTGTTCTACGGTCACTTTGTGGTAATCCTGCCGTACACATAGACCAAGCGTCATCAGATTCATCATCAGGACTGGCAGGAAAAACAAAATTGATACGTTCCGTTCCTCCAAAACCATTTCCACCACGAGTAATAGCTGCTCCATTTTTCCAACTTCCACTCAAATAATTATAATATTCTTGAGCAGTTTGCGGATCGGTAGTATTCGTATTAATCCCTGTTCCTGGTCTGTTGAAATAGGTAAAAGAAGACATTCCTAACTCATTTCCATTTTCGTCCAATGGTCCTCTAAAGTAATCTACTCCCAACATAGGAACTTCATTACAATAGGTCGGTACATTTTGTGTGCCTACTGGACAATCACAACCTGGTTGACCATCAGTAGCATCTTGATTATATACAAAAGCCAATGAACGAGAAGTATCGGCTCCAATATAATCATCTTCGGGACAGCCCAAATCTGGATCCATCCAAACGCCAAAAAAACATGAATCAATATCCGTAATGGCTCTATTAATTAATTTGTATCGTTGGAAAGTCATGTTATTTAGCTCATCATTGGTTGCATAAGCAAAAGACTGAACTTGAACTTCCATCTGAATCGCATTTCCTTGCGTTTCGGTATGTACATTTCCTGCATCATTATAAATCCAGAAAAACATTTGATCCGCAAAGTTTGTATTCGGACAATCTCTAATTTCTACCGTAGGGTAATCTCCCAAATGCGGTTCATATAATTCATTACCATTTCTATCATTAAAAGATGCTAATCCTTGATCGGTATTTGGTAATTCAAAACCATTGATTTGATTAAAAAATGGATTTCCTCTACCTGGCCAACCCAAAATATCTTCCGAAATATCGGCTGCAGAAATTTCAATTTCACCATTAGCAACAGCAGTATTATAATTTACAATATGTTGTCTAATATTATCGCCATTCACTTCAAAAAAACGATCCCATTTTTGGCATTCACTGGCTTCAGTTGTTCCTGTATTGGGGTCTAATGGCCCAGGCCAAAAATCGGTATCTCCAGAGGATGTTCCATAAGTTTTGGCTGCCATTTTCAAGTTTCCGTTCGGATCAAAACCACCAATCCAAACCGAAGCAGCAAAAATAGAAGATACTTCCTCGCCTACGGTTACTTTTGGTACAATATAACGCCCTTGACCGCTTCCATCCCACCAAATATCGCCACCTACCAACAACCTCGCTCGAACATTATTAATATCTTGCTCAACAGAAGCTCTCGCCAAAGCACAATCCGAACGAAATTCGGCTTGAACATTTGCAGGAGCACGAGGGGTATCCAATGGAGGAAGAAACGCAAATGCAAATTGCGTCACTAAAGAAAAAACATATAATAAAGTAGCTTTTTTAATCATAACTTAGGTTATATCTATTCGAAAAAACTATTTCGTTTTAATTATTTATAATGAAAATATGGCTCCGATAAACATTCTTCTTGGCAAAGAAAAGTTATTCGGGTTTATCAACAACCAGTTGTAAGCGTCTATGTATGATTCTCTCAAACTACCTGTATTTGCCAATACGTCTTGACCTTCTTGGGTAGCAAAAAATCCATCATCTTCTGCAGAACCTGTTGCTTCATATACATTTAGAATATTTCTAGCATCTAATAAGTTTTGCGTTCGGAAGTAAACTGTCATTTCGTATGGTTTGCCGTTTGGACGAAGCCCAAATTTGAATATTTTATCAACTCTCAAATTCAACCAATAACTCCAAGGTTTTCGAGCACCATTAATGGTTCCTTTGATTCCACTACCACCAAAAGCTGAAGGAACTTGGTTCGCTGTATAGGGTCTTCCTGAAACCAACGTAGCTTGGAGATTAACCCCAAAGTTTTCTAATATTTTTGAATCTCCGATTTTAGGTCCATTGTATTTTACGCCTTCATCGAAACGGTAATCCACTAAGAAATTGAAACGGTGTCTTTCGTCATAATTTAAAGGAGCAAGCGTTCTTAAATTTCCTTGTGATGATAATGCAGCTTGCGATTCCGCATCTGAACCTGTTCCGTCAGCGAACTGTAAAGTATAAGTGGCTCTGAATTGAATATTATTCGTTCTTCTCAAATCATATTCAAAAGCGAATCCTTTTACAGTACCAAAATCAATATTATCAAAAGTAGTATAAGAATTGATAGGACTGACTACTTGGTTATAGGTTCTTAATTGAATTAAATCTCTTAATTCTTTATAATAAGCTGAAAATTTAAGGGCTGAACTTGCTGATATTTTCTGTTGAAAACCAACTTCATAATCAACGGTTTTTTGAGATTTCAAATTTGGATTTCCAATAAAACCTGCATTGGCATCTTCAAAGAAATAATAGGTCAACGGACTGGCATACGCATTTACTGGACGCTGAACTAATAAATCATAATGTGCAAAAAACGATGCGAAATCAGATATAGGAAATGAAAATGCTAATCTTGGACTCAATACAATTTCGGCTCTATGATCCACAAAAGAATTGTTTACATCATAGCCTTCTGCTTTGATATTATTCACTCGATCATCATAATAACGTCCAAAAACCAATCCATTTGTACCAAAAATATCGGTTCCTGAATTTACTGCATTTCCATCCGTATCATACCATTGATCGCCATCACGATATGCCGTTACTTTGTTTCTACCTAATGTATTCGGCGTTTCTGAATCTACATAAACTTTATAATGATCTTGTACGTTGCCTGGTCTCGTTAAGTCAGAAGCTGGGCCTTCATAAAAATCCTTTGCATCCATCAATTCATACAGACTATATGGATCTTTCAAAACTTTTGTATTACTCGCAAATCGATCCACTCTCAATCCCACTCTAAAAATAATATCCTTGATTTGGAATTTATCTTGAATATAAGCGGCTGCATAACTGGGTTTGAAAGCAGCTACGGGAAATGTATTTACTCCATTGGCATCTTTAGCCGTAAAAAAATCTTCAAAAGTGATATTATTAGCGGCTACTTTTCCTGTGTGGTCGTATCCATGATATCTAAAGTTTAAATCTTGAAACCCTGTCAATTCTACAGGAGAAAACAAACCTAAACTCAGTTGGTCAGGTGTCAACGCATCAACATTCAAATATTGATTATTTTCTAAGCCTGCCACATCTCTTGCTCTATCAAAAAAGTATCTGTTATTTAATGTTCCTGATTGATCAAGTGGAGCATATTGCAGGAAATTACGATTATTGTTAGAATTTGGAATTTGACCATCAAAATCTCCAATTTCTGTTCCACTATCCACAGCCGTTAAATGTCCATTCGCTGCTAACCGAGCTGCTCCCCATAAGTTTTGTGGATTGATAGAATATAATCTTTCAATGGTTTGTTCGAATAAAATACCTGCTTTGATTTCGTGTCTAATTTTATTTTTCTTAGAAACTAAATCAAAACTTCCATTCAAATTCAAATTATAATAATCGTTTTGCGATTTTGTAAACAAGTTAAAAACGGCTCCCGTATTTATATGAAAACCATGAGCTGTACTGGATTGAACAATCCCATTTTGAGCAATATAATCGTTTAATGGCGAACCATCATTGACTAAATTATTGTATCTATTCAAAATAGGGTTAATATCACTGGCTGTGTACCCTAAGAAATTTTCTTCATATCCTGTATGAGCATAATAGAAGGTTTCTGTGCTTCCGAAAGGTTTAATCGAAATAACCCCTGGTCTATCAATCTCTTCAACAGACAATTCTGTTACAGAAGGTGTCCATTCTCTATCGAATCTACCAATATAACCATATCTAAATAAGTTGTCTTCATGCTGACTACTCTGAACGGTAGATGAGTTTTGTTCATATCCTGCGTGCAAGGTGTATATCACATTTTGGAGTACTTTATTTTCATTATTCCGTGTGGATAAAATACGATGACGGAAACGCAAATTTCCTCTCATATTTTCTTCAATTCTAGTTGGAATATTATCAAGATTGAAAGCATTCCAAGAAGCAAAGTTGTCTTTCCCTTCCTCTATTGAATAATTCCCAGACAAAGAAACATCAATGGCATCATTCAATTGATAATCTAATTTTGCAGTCAAATCTATTCTCTGATCATCATTATTAGGCGTATAACCTAATGCTTGCATATCTGAAGTTCTTAGCGTTTCTGCTGTAGGAACAAAGCCTCCATTCCCACCAAAAGTTATTGGGTTGTTTTTCAAATTTTCATACACATCATCCTTCACCGTAAAAACAGGAACTGCGGCAGGAGTTGCATCTTTACGCAATCGAAATTGTCCGCCAACTCTAAATCCAAGTATCGTTCTGTCCGTAGTGGTATCTTTTATAATGGGTCCGCCAACTCCTGCATTGATTAAATTATAACCATATTCATCCAAAAACTGAGAAGTTTCTAACTCCAATGCTCCCGAATATTTAGAAGATGGGCCTTTAGTTGTAATCGAAACAATTCCACCCGTAACATCACCAAATTGTGCATCAATTCCACCCGTAATTACATCAATTTGTTCTATTTCTGTCTGTGGAATCAAACTTGAACGAACTCTTATTCCATCAATATAATAAATAGTAGCATCTTCTCTTGACCCTCTAAAAGTTAAGCCTTCTCCATCATCTGAACTACTCACCCCAGCTGCCAAGGAAGCAATTCCATTTACTGATTTAGTGGGTAATAAATTAATTTCTTTAGAGGTAAGAACAGCCCCCTGAGTGGTATTATCAAACTCAATTAAAGGGATTTTGTATTCTTTGACCACAATTTCATCCAAGATAACGCCTCCTTCTGTAGTCATAAATACATCAACATTATTTACTCTCCCAGATTTAACCAAGATTCCTGTAATTCTTTGTGATTGATATCCCACATAACTCACTTCCAAATCATAAGTACCACCATCAAGATTCTTGACATGAAAGCTTCCTTCCACATCAGACTCAGCTCCTGTTACCAGAACACCATCTTTATAAAGTGCTATCGTTGCAAAAAGAATGGCTTCTTTGGTTTCCTCATCCTGAATGCTTCCTTGCAAACTACTGCTTTGGGCTATCGCAAAAAACGACATACTCATAAACAATAATAGTGTAAAAAATCGAATCATAAATTGGACTTAATCTGTTGTTTAATTAAATTGATGTGTAGGCTAACCTTTAGAATTCCCCTTATAATTAGCAACGTATTTACTCGGTGTGATAAATAATAAATGCTAAATATGTAATTAAAGTTCCTTTAGTTGGGGTTAAAATTTACTTTCGTAATTCAAATATAAGAGAGTTTATTCGAATTTGGAACTTGATAGATAAGTAATACGCTGTTACCGTAAAATATTTAATAATTATCCACTTTTCTTTCTCAGATTTTAAAATTCCTTATCTTTATATCATGAATCATCACAAAAGGACATTGATTAGTTTTGATTGGGCAATGAAGAAATTGCTTCGTCAAAAAGCCAATTTTGATATTTTGGAAGGATTTCTTTCCGAATTATTGAAAGAAGATGTGCTTATCCAATCTATTCTTGATCCGCATTCCTCTAAAAATGACGATAACGAAAAGTTTAATATTGTCGATATTTTGGTGGAAGATTCTAAAGGACAAGTTATTATCATTGAGTTGCAATATAATCGTGAAGTGGATTATTTCCATCGGATGCTTTTTGCCACTAGCAAAGCCAGTACCGACTATATGAAATCGGGCTACGAATACCAAAATATCAAAAAAGCGATTAG
>CALAJP010000047.1 GCA_937922815.1 uncultured Saprospiraceae bacterium | reverse complement strand
CTTATTTACTCGATTTTTCAATCGGATGATAATGAAGAACCTGCTGAAAAGCAAGAAAAGGTTACGTCAAAACCGTTGGATTATTTGATTCTAATTGTAGGAGGTGCTGCTGTGGCAATTAGTGCAGACTATACAATTTGGGGAATTTCTGGTATTTCGCAATCTTTTGGTGTTTCTCCTGAGATTATTGCACAATCTGCGGTTGCAATCGGAACTAGTTTGCCTGAAGTAATTGTAAGTATTAAAAGTGCTAAAAAAGGCAAAACTGAAATTGCAATAGGAAACGTCTTGGGGTCGAATGTATTTAATATTTTATTTGTAATGTCAATTCCAAGCTTTTTTGGAACACTCTCCATTCCTGCGGATGTCACCGCGTTTTCTTTACCATTTATGATTGTATTATCTGTGTTGTTTACGATAATGACTAACGATAGAAAGATTATCCTATTCGAAGGAGTAATTCTTTTGGTATTCTACGTGTATTATATTTTGAGTTTATTTATTTAGGAAAGAAGAATATAGTTAATTTGTGAAATCAAAAAAGCTACATTCTTTTATTAAAGAATGTAGCTTTTTGTATCATTTTAATGAATGAGATTATAATATAGCACTCGGCACATCTGATTCTGCCCAATTCTTACCATCCCATTTACCATGCCATTGGCAATCTTTTCCCATTTCTTGGTATTTAATGAAAATATTAACAGCCTCACGCTTATCTTTACGATAAATCGTTATGTTATTAGGGGAAGATTTGATGGTAAAATAGTAAGTATTTTCAGCAAAATTAAATCCACTTTTTTTTCTCATCTGAACAATTTTTAATAAATAAATTAGATTTCAACTTTTAAGGCATTGATTATCTGAATAGAAAAACTTATCTTTATGAAAACTATTCGCATCAGGCTACAACCAAGCACATTTCGGTATTATAATCCTTTTATGCCAAAATGTCAAGTATTCAACACTCTTTATATATAGTATTGTCTCTTTTTTACTTTTTAAACAATTGTTTATTATGCAAACTAGACCACTTTATGTTTATGGTTCATTGATGTTCCCGAAAATATTACTTGGAATTATAGGCCGTATTCCGCTTATGCAACCAGCAGTTTTGAGAGGATACAATCGAATGAAAATGAAAAATGACCTCTACCCAAGTGTTGTTTCTTCTCAAAGTAATAAAAACTCGGTCGCAGGTTTCCTTTTATACGGATTGACAGAAACTGAGATTGCTCAATTAGATGATTTCGAAGGAGATTTCTTTCAACGCGAGTTAGTAAATTGTAAAATACACAGAGGGGAAGAAAAGTCATGGACTTATGTCATCAAACCTAAATACCAATCTCTACTATCTAATTTGCAATGGGATCCGAGTAGAATGCGGGCTGAAATCGAAAAAGTGTTTTTCTTAGAAGCAAGCTAAATATCTTTAGTACAAAAATAAAAAAGGCCTTAGATTTACATCTAAAGCCTTTTTTTTGCTGTGAGAGAAGGACTCGAACCTCCACGAGGCGGTTAGCCATAACACAAAAAATTGTGGTCAACCCAATATGTTACGTTTATTCCGGATTCCTCACCCCCGAGACAGGAGGGCATGGCTGCCAATTTCATCACCTCACAATTTTAAATAATACTAAAATTCAATTCTTTTATTGAATCTTTGCTTTCACAAAGTTAATCGTATTTAGCATAAAGATGCAAATTTCGTAAGAAAAATATTTATTTTTTACTAATACGCTAAAAAAAAGTCTATTTTATTGCGAAATTTAAAAAAACAACTTTAAATTCAGCTGCAAAATTACAAAAAATTAAATTAGTATTCAAATTAATTTTTATTACAACGATTAATAATTAAAATCTTAATTAGGAAGAGTAGCAAAATTAATTGAGTTATATTTGAGTTTAATTATCAAAATTTCTTAAAAAAATTCAAAGGCATGAACAAAATACACCAATTTTGTATTTTCATAGGTTTGATATCTGTATTGATGATTAGTAGTTGTAAGGAGTCTAAAGAAAACCTTCACAAACAGATTGCTCAACAAGTTTGCGATTGTCGTCAGCCTTTGGTCGATTTAAACAAAGCATTATTGGCAGTTTCTCAAAACACAGAAGAAAACAATAAAGCTTTTTCTGAATTGTTGGTTTCTTCTCAAAAGATTTTTGATAAATCAGAAGACTGTGTAGAAGGAATATATAATAAAATGAATATTAGAGACGAGGTAACTTATGAAACTATCGAAGCCGTTTCAGCTAACCTTTGTCCAGAAATAGCAACATTATTAAATGGAGGAAAAGAATAAACAGAACTTTGTAGTGGATGTTATTATTCCTGCATTCAATGAAGAAAATTCAATAGGGAATGTAGTGAAAGATATTCCTGCTAAATTGGTAAGGAATATTATTGTTTGTGATAATAACAGTACCGACAATACCGCGAAGGTTGCCACAGAGGCAGGTGCTGTTGTCGTTCCTGCTCCTCGACAAGGATACGGAAGTGCCTGTTTGGCAGGAATGGATTATATTAGAAATATGTCCGAAAATAACCATCCAGATATTATTGTTTTTATGGATGCAGACCATTCTGATTACGGAGAAGAAATGCCTATGCTGATAAGCCCTTTGGTTTATGATAACTATGACATGGTTATTGGTTCACGAGCATTGGGGGTTGCTGAAAAAGGAGCTATGTCACCACAACAGATTTTTGGAAATTGGTTGGCAACTACCTTGATAAAAATGATTTATGGTTTTGAATTTTCTGATTTAGGTCCTTATCGTGCTTTGAAATGGGATTCTTTGGAAAGTTTAAATATGAAAGATCCCGATTACGGATGGACAGTTGAGATGCAAGTCAAAGCAGTTAAGCAAAAATTAAAATGTAAGGAAATACCTGTCAATTATCGTAAGAGAATAGGCGTTTCCAAAATTTCTGGAACAATAAAAGGAACGCTAAAGGCGGGACATAAAATTTTATGGACAATTTTTAAACTATTGTAATGTTAATAAATATTATCTTTTTCATTTATTTCGCTGCACTATTGTATATCACAATTTTTTGCTTGACGCAAATTCACTTGTTATTTTTATACTTAAAAAGTAGCCCTAAGAAAGAGAACGCAAAAGAAAACTTGAATGAATCATCCACTCATTGGCCGATGGTGACGATTCAACTACCTTTGTACAACGAGAAATATGTTGTTGATAGATTAGTAGATTGCGTAGCCAAAATTGATTATCCAAAAGATAAACTTGAGATTCAAATTTTGGATGACTCTAATGACGAAACGATTCAGATTGTTGATAATAAGGTAGCAGAATACAAAGCAAAAGGATTTAATATTGTTGCTTTTAGGAGAAAGAATAGAGTGGGATATAAAGCGGGAGCTTTAGCAGAGGGAATGTTAGAAACGAAAGGTGAATTTATTGCAATTTTTGATGCAGACTTTTTACCAAGACCTTCTTTTCTAAAACGTACAGTTCCATTTTTTCTTAACCCCGAAGTTGGCGTTGTTCAAACTCGATGGGAACATATCAATGAAAACCATTCCTTATTGACTCGTCTTCAAGCATTACAATTAAATGTTCACTTTACGGTAGAACAAGTGGGTAGACAAAAAGGAGATTTATTCCTGCAATTTAACGGGACGGCAGGAGTGTGGAGAAGAAAAACGATAGAAGACGCTGGGGGATGGCAGCCCGATACACTTACTGAAGATTTGGATTTGAGTTATAGAGCTCAACTTAAAAATTGGAAAATTCATTATATTGAAGCATTAGGTTCTCCTGCGGAATTACCTGCCGAAATGAACGGTTTGAAATCTCAACAATATCGTTGGATGAAAGGCGGTGCAGAAACGGCTAAAAAAATATTGCCTAAGGTATGGAAGTCTTCCATGCCACTTCATAAGAAATTTCATAGCACATTACATTTGATGGCGAGTGCCATTTTTCTTTTTGTATTTCTTTCAGGAGTTTTGTCTGTTCCTATTATGATGTATTCGTCATTATTTATGGAGCAATTACAATGGCTTTCGGTAATGTATGTAGGAATGGTTGCAGTTATTTTGGTGTATTACGCCAGTAATGTACATTCTGCAATCAACGAAGGGAGTTTTATTACAAAAATATTGAAATTTATTTTTCTTTTTCCATTATTCCTTTCTTTGTCTATGGGGCTTTCGCTTCACAATTCAATAGCTGTTATTCAAGGTTGGGCAGGTAAGAAAAGTGCATTTATTCGAACGCCTAAATTCAATATCAAAGGCGTTAAAGATACTTTCAAGAATAGAATGTATTTGAGTAAAAAAATTCCGTTCACTACCTATATTGAAGGAATTTTGGCTATTTACTTTTCGGCAAGTGTTGTTTACGCATTTCAGCATCAAATTTATACGATGTTATTATTTCATATTTTATTAGCTTTTGGATTTTCTACCATTTGTTATTATTCTATAAAACATATCAAATAAAAGAGCCTTCAAAATGAAATTTTCTAAACTAGAGTGGGGGATAGGTTTTATCTTTTTGTTAGGAATTTTATTGTTGGCTTACGCTACGAAACAAGACCAATTTGAAAGAATCTTTATAGGTTTTTCTATTTCGTTTGGTACTTATTTTTTGATTTACAAACAAAACACTCGTTTTTCTAAATCATTTTTGATTGGACTTGGTCTTGTTGCTCATGTGTTGACGCTATTTTCAGAACCATCGTTGACCGATGATTTATATCGTTACCTTTGGGACGGAATTTTATTGAATAATGGTTACGACCCTTTCGAGAAATTGCCTATCTATTATATTGAAAATAATATTTCGATTCGAGGCATTAACGAAAGTTTATTTAACGAACTAAATTCCCCTAATTATTTTTCAATTTATCCACCTTTCAGCCAGTGGGTTTTTCGGTTAGGAGCGTATTTTTTCCCTGAAAATGTATTCTTTTCTGGAATTATCATTCGGTTAATCGTCTTTCTTTTTCAAGGGATAGGCATGTATTGTTTCTATCTTATTTTATTAAAATTAAAGCAAGCCACTCCTCAAAGCCTTTTCCTATATTTTGCAAATCCTTTATTAATTATCGAATTAAGCAATGGATTACATACCGAATCTTTGATGATAAGTCTTGTTTTGGTGTCTCTGTATCTACTTATTTCTGGATGGTTTTATAGTTCTTCTGCTACGATGGGACTTGCTTTGTCAGCCAAATTCGTTCCATTGATATTCTTTCCTGTATTGTTAAAAAAATTAGGATTATGGAAAATTATGCTTTGGGCAGGAATAGCTATTTCTATATTTTTATTGAGCTTTTTTACGGTCACTTCTTTTGAATCTATGCAGCATATATTTTCGAGTATTGATTTATACTTTAGAAAATTTGAGTTCAATGCAAGTTTTTATTATTTGATAAGAGAAGCCGGCTATTGGGAGTTTGGATTTAATCGGATTGCTCAAAATGGACCTTTATTGGCAGGAATTACATTATTTTTAATTGCTGATGTCATTTGGTTACATTCGGTAGAAAAGTGGAAATATGTCTTTTCGTTGAGTGCTTATGTGTTGGTTTTGCAATTATTATTTACCACTACTGTCCATCCGTGGTATTTGGCATTGCCATTGGTTTTGAGTCTCTTGGCAGGACAAAAATATATGGTAGTTTGGACAGCGGTGATATGGTTGACTTATGTTAATTATAATAATGGCGAGTACAACGAAAATTTATATGTAGTTACTTTCGAGTATTTTGTATTGTTTAGTTATGTAATTTATTCTTTTTTAAGACCGAGAATGAGAACCAGTAGTAATTAATTCATATTTTTTAAATTCAATTTCATTCATATTTTCTAACGAATTTTTTTGAAAAGTTTTTGGATCAGGTTGCCCTGCATTTACCCAACAAGTGAGCCAAATACTTCCAATCGTTTGAATGGCATCTTTTAACCTTTCTTCGGGAGCATTATTAATATTAGAATTGTATTTTTCTACGAATTTATCGCAGTATTTCCAGATGGTTCTATTTTTTCTATCCTCGAAACACTTGATATGTTCGGGTTTCAATTCTGCTTTTGTTAACATCTCTGCTGCTAAAGTTTTGTTTACTAATTGGTGCGATTCGGTAACCGTTTGCCATACCAATTCTTTTATATCATTACTGTAACTTGCTTGTCCTGTGAATAAATTATAGTTCTCAAAAAACAGTTCTGGCACTTGTGTTTCCCAAAGGGAATGGATTCCTTTTTGGTTGGTGAGTTGCCCATTATAATTGCTTGTGGTGTGCAAAGGAACATGAATATCTGCCAAATAATGCCCCAAATCGGCGGAACGTTTGATGATTTTATACACATCTTTTTCTACAAAGGCTTTTGTTAGAAGATGAATAGATTGTTCAATATTGTAGGGAGCTATTCCGTAAGTAGAGAAATTATCTATAATCTGAAATTTTTGATTAGACAAGAAAAAACTATCTTGAATTTCAAAATTATGATAATCAGAATGTTTATAAAATGCTTTACGAAATTGATTACTCAGTTCTGACGAATCGACCTCGAATATTTCTTGGATTTGGGCAAAAGGAAAGGAATCAATAACTTTTTCCTTCTGAATAGTTGTTTCCCAAACCGAATGTTTATAAACGGCTTCCCATAAATCTTTAGGTAAGGTATCAAGGGGAAGTTCTTTTTCCCAATGGTCAATATCAATATAATGTTTTATGTCTTCGTTAGGAAGCATCCTTCGTCTTTGGTCAGGAGCAATGGCTTCGTTTTTAATAAAATGAATATGCTCTTTATAAAAACCAAATAATGGTTCTGGCAGGGTAAAGGTGGCTAAGTAATTTATTTGCTTATGAGCATAAAAGCCCCAATCGTAATGAGTAGATAAGTTTATAAATGAAAAGAAAAGGATATAAAAGAAGTGATAATATTGAGTTTTCATTTCTCTAAATATTGAAAAAGGATTATAAAAATAGACTGTTTATAATCGGTTTCGTAATCAAAAAATAAAAATCTCCTTAAAAATAAAGTCGATTAAACTTGAAAACTAGGAATAAGATACTTAAATTTGCACACTTATTTGAAGAATGAATATCAAAATACGGTATTATGCCTAAAATGAAAACACATTCTAGTGCCAAAAAACGTTTCAAAGTTACTGGTTCTGGAAAGATTAAAAGAAGACATGCTAAGACTTCTCATATGATGAGAAACAAAAGCAAAAAAGCTAAATTAAGATTACGTCATTCAGCTATCGTTGCTGACGGAGATGCTAAGAGAATCAAGAAATTGTTAGCTATCTAATTTACCTTTTATTTATTATTTAACGAGAATACAGAAACCTAAGACTCTAAATTAATTATTTTCTGAGCTCTGTATTGAACTAAAAATTAAACATTATGCCACGGTCAGTAAACCACGTTGCATCTCGTAAAAAGAGAAAAAAATTCATGAAATTGGCTAAAGGTTACTTTGGAGCACGTAAAAACGTGTGGACAGTAGCGAAAAACGCCATTGAAAAAGGTCTTCAATATGCTTATAGAGACCGTAGAAATAAGAAAAGAGCATTCCGTAGATTATGGATTGCAAGAATCAACGCTGCTGCTCGTTTGAATGGCACTACTTATTCTAAGTTGATTCACGCATTAAGTGAAAAAAATATCGATTTAAACAGAAAAGTATTGGCTGATTTAGCAATGAATCACCCACAAACTTTCGCTTCGATTGTTAATAAATGCATGTAATTAGTTGATTTAACAACTATTTTACTTCAAACGAAAAGAGTTTTTTGGCTAATGGCTGAAAAACTCTTTTTTGTTTTATATATTTAAACTACATGTGATTTGAGAAAACAAATAATCATTATCATCATAAATAAAGAATGGTTAATATTTTAGAAATAGATAAAGCATTAAAAGGGTATAAATTTATCGACCTTTTTGCAGGAATTGGAGGCTTTCATTATGCGTTGGAATCCTTCGGAGCTAATTGCGTTTTTGCTTCTGAAATAGACGAAAAAGCATCTAAAGTCTATGAGTTAAATCATGGTATAAAACCAAAAGGTGATATCACTCAAATTAAAGAACAAGAAATACCAGAACATGATGTATTGTGTGGTGGATTTCCTTGCCAGGCTTTCTCTATTTCTGGAAAACAAAAAGGGTTTGAAGATACTAGAGGAACATTATTCTTCGATATTGCCCGTATTGTTGACTTTCATAGACCCAAAATTCTTTTCTTGGAAAATGTGAAAAACTTTGTAAGACACGATAGCGGTAATACCTTAAAAACCGTGATTGAAACACTTGAAAATTTGAATTATAATGTATTTTATAAAGTCCTAAATACAAGTAGTTTTGGTTTGCCTCAAAATAGAGAAAGAGTTTATATTGTATGTTTTAATAGAGATGAATTTAACGACATTAGTTTCTCTTTTCCTAATCCTAATATATTATCTTCTCTTGAAGAAGTTTTAGAAACAAATCCTGAAAATGCTAAAATTATTCAACGGGAAGATATCGTTATTTATAAAGATTATCAACCTCCCAAAAATATTTTTAACGAAATACATTTGCCTAATAAACCTATTCAAATTGGTAAAGTAAATAAAGGTGGACAAGGAGAACGAATTTATCATCCCATAGGTCATGCGATTACTTTATCTGCTTATGGGGGTGGAGTAGGTTCAAAAACAGGGTTATATAAAATAGGTGATATTATTAGGAAATTATCTCCTAGAGAATGTGCAAGAGTGCAAGGATTTCCAGAGAATTTTATTTTACCTCAAAGTGTAACCGAAGCCCAAAAACAGTTTGGAAACAGTGTCTCTATTAACACATTGCAACTTATTTTAAAGGAAATATCAAAGACAATCCAATACCATGATAAACAATCGAGAGTTAGGGTCACAAACAGCCAAAAATGGGTTCAAGAACGAAAAGGACATAGTACAAAAATTCAATAATTGGCAAACTGATACTGAAGCCCAGCATTGGTTAGTATTGATGGAATATAATCTCAAAGAAGTAGAATACGTAAAGGCTGTTGTTTTGTCAGGTTTTAAAGCAGATATTCAAGTACAAATCACTATCAAGTTAAAAGAAGCTATTGATGCGGAAAATATTCAAGTAAAGCTGGTGAGTAATTTAAAAGGGTTTAACCAAATAGATAAAAGATGGATTGATAAGTATGTAGATATGTGGGAAATACCAACGACGGTTTCTGATTTATTAAAACAATATACAGGTGAAATTTTACCATTGGTTAAAAATCCAAAAGACTTGAGACGAACATTTGCTAATGAATTTAGCAAAGCCGACCAAAAAATATTACTAAGTTGGCTAAACAATAATAAGTCACTTATTGTTAGCGATATTTTGAAAGGAAGAGGGAAGTTTGCTGCGGAATGGATGCTAGTTGCTCAAAAAGTAGATAATTCTGCAAGGTGGATATTAAAGCCCATGAATTACTGCCTGAATTTTTTTGGGAATGGAACAGTACATATAACTAAAAGGGGGAATTTTAAAATTGGTAGAATTACGATGCAGAGAAAAGGTGGAGATGGAGGAAGAAAAACAGCTCAAATGCTTCAATTTAAGATTAATCCTGCTGAATTATTTGAAAAATAAACGACAACCTATTCACTAAATTATACGGATTTAAATCTCATTACGTTTTATTTATAGATACCAAAATATTAGAATATGAAAGAAGTATATATTGTCAGTGCTAAAAGAACACCCATTGGTTCTTGGGGTGGAGCATTAAGTAGTTTATCTGCAGTAGCCTTAGGAGCTAAAGCTATTGAAGGAGCGTTAGAGGCTGCTGGAGTTCCTAAGAATGCTGTTGATGAAGTATTAATGGGTAATGTGGTTTCTGCAAATTTAGGCCAGGCACCTGCTCGACAAGCTGCTTTGTTAGCTGGAATTTCGAATGAAGTACCTGCTACAACTGTAAATAAAGTATGTTCTTCTGGATTAAAAACAGTAATGTTGGCTGCTCAAAGTATAGCATTAGGACATAACGAAATTGTGGTTGCAGGAGGAATGGAAAGTATGTCAAATATACCTTTTTATGTACCTAAAGCAAGGTTTGGATACAAATTTGGTGATGCTACTTTTGTTGATGGTTTGGTTCAGGATGGACTTAAAGATGCTACCCAACACAATATGATGGGCGTTTATGCAGACGCTACTGCCGAAAAATTTGGTTTTACGAGAGAACAACAAGATGAATTTGCCATAGAAAGTTATAAAAGAGCTGCAAAAGC
>CALAJP010000046.1 GCA_937922815.1 uncultured Saprospiraceae bacterium | reverse complement strand
TTGGCCCACAATTAGAAGCTAGTGGTGTAAATGCTGGTCAAATGTACCCTGGTGGTGGCCATCAATATGAGTTTTTAGAGAATTGGAGGGCAACCTCACCTGATGACCACATGAGGTTAGTGGGGACCTCGAAGTTGTTGGTTAACTCGGTGGATGATTTTGTAGAAGGAATTGTAAATGGTGCTAGAAGATATAATGTTGCAGGCGAAATAGCTGATGGTCTTACTGAAATTACTAGGCAAGTAACTTTAGGTAATAAGACAATGACATTAAAATGGAAAGTTGTTAATGGTGCTGTAGACTTTACTTCAGATGCGACAAAATCAAGTTTACGTTCTCAAATAAAAAACTTTTTAGGAATTCCATCTGGTTCTGGAGTAGATGCTCATCATATTTTATCATTAGGGAAGTGTGATCACCCAGTTGTCTTAGCAGCATCAAAAAATGGATATCATCCAAATTTACCTGAAAGTATAATAGGTTTAGAACATTATGATGATGCTTTGCAAGTAGGCTTGCATCAAAATCACCCTGCTTATGATGATTTCATTGAATTTAGATTAGATGAATTTAGAGATTTGGGAGATATAACTCCTGAGGCGTGTAATAATTTTATTCAAAAAGAATTAATACCTGAATTGAAAACAGAAATTTTTAATGCAAAAAATTCTATTTCAAAAAATCTAAATTCTTACTTTAAAGATGTTATAAATCCTTTATACGGAATTAATTAATAATGAGATATTACACAATTTTTAAATCAAATGAACTAAATGTTATTGGAGAGTATCCTCAGGTACAGAAAATAGAAGATTATAATTTATCCTTACCTAACTCTTATCATAATGTTTTTTGGGATAAGTTTCCAGATTTTGAGCCAAATTATGAGATAAAGATTAAGGATAAAGCTACTCCTACTAATCTACTTCATTCTTTATCTGGGTTTGTTGGTCTTACGGTAGATGAAAAATTAAAGACATTATTAGAAAGATTTAATTTGCCCCCAACTCAATTTTATCCAATAGAAGTGCTTTATAAGAACGAGTATTTAAGGTATTATTGGTTTCATTTCGTAAATAGTTTCTTAGATTATATTGATTTTGAAAAAACAACATTTGAACGATTTCAGAAATCAAAATTTAAGATTTTGGAAGAATTTAAAGTGTCCTCAATGGAGGAGTTTCATAGGTTAAAAAAAGAGTTGAATTTTGAAAAAGGTATTCGTTTAAAAAAGTTAGTGCTTACCAATAGCTTTCCTAATTATGATGTGATTAATCTACGAAATATAACACCTCTTACGTTGGTAAGTGAGAAATTAAAAAAGGAGTTAGAAAAGTCAGATTTTAATGGTTTTGAATTTAGTGAGTATAAACCATTAATTACTTCCCAAAAGCCAATTTAGTTCTTACATTCTGTAACAATCCATCTAAAGTATAAAGTATATGTACTTTATCTTCTTTAGGTAAATTCTGTATTTCTACTACTCTTTGTATAATAGAATTATCCAGCTCAATATCTGTCTTGCCAGTAAGATAATCTAAAGAGATATTTAAAGCATCTGCCAATTTGCTGGCAACATCAATAGATGGTTTAATTTCATCACGCTCATATCTACCAATAGTAACACTAATAGTTCCTACTTTCTTAGCCAACTCATCTTGTGAGTAGCCTTTTTTCTTTCGTTCTATTGCTATTTTTTTACCAAAAGTCATATCGTATAAGCTTTATTAAAGCGTCAAAAACGCTATAAAAACAAAAGTATAATACTTTTTTGCTCTATCAAAATCAAATAAGATTTGCTTGTTTGAATCGGATATGCTACTTTTGAAGCGTAAACGATAGATAAAAGAAATTTAAACTTTTTTCAAAAACACAGCTTATGTTAAAAAAGGAATCCAGACAGTTAAAAATTTACGGTCTAAATCGGTCATCTGATAATAAAGAAGTACCACAGTTGAGAATATCAGGTATTTGGATAGAAGAATTAGGCTTTAAAGTTGGAGATACCATAAACATAATTACACGAGATAGACTGTTAATTATTGAGCCAATAGAAGTAACAGAGCCACAAGAAGATTATAAAACAGCATTGCAAGAAGTAAAACAAACCTTAAAACAGCTATCAAAATGACCATCAAAGAAATAAAAGAAAAGCTGTTTATTGATGTAGTTCTGCATCACTACTCTATCCAAATCAATAGTAACAATCATTATAAATGTCCTTTTCATAAAGACAATAAACCAAGTTTAAGAATCTACCCAGAAACCAACACCTATACTTGTTTTGGATGTGATAAAACAGGAGATGCAATCCAATTTATTCAAGATATTGAAAACTGCACCAAACATAAAGCTTTGAAAAAGGCAAAGGAATTAATCGGTACTGCAGAGACAAAGCCAGTAAAAGTAAAAGTAGTAATCCAAGAAGAAATTAATTACTCAGAGCTATTTCCTAAATTTAAACAAAGCCTACACAGAAGTAAAAAAGCAATCGCCTATTTAGAAGAAAGAGGAATCTATGATGTAAAACTAGAGCAAGGTTACAATAATGGCACTCAATTTAAGCAACTCAAAAACTGTATTATTTATCCTCTCAGAAATAAGCAAAACGAAATCGTTTCATTTTACGGTAGAAATATAGCCAAAACAGGAACACATTATTATACAGCTAATAGAAAAGGGTTATATCCAAACTATCCAACTGCAGTAACTAAAACACTTATTCTTACAGAAAGTATAATTGATAGTGCAACACTTCAGAAATATACCAACTATCAAACTCTAGCACTTTATGGAACAAATGGTTTAACAGCTGAACATACCAAAGTAATTACAGAATTAGAACAACTACAAGAAATCATCTTGTTTTTTGATGGAGATACAGCAGGAAGTGAAGCAATAGAAAAACACAGTAAATTATTAAATGAGTTGCTACCAAATATTACAATATCAAAAGTAGATACTCCCGAGAACGAAGATATAAATAGTTTAATTCAAAGTCACGAACCAGAAATACTAGAACACCTAATCAGCGAAAGAGAATCTTTATTTTCAATTGAAAAAGAAGAAACACCTGCGGTGGCTCACCGCTTAAACACAGAAAATTCCGAGTATATTATTTATGAAAATGGTTCGCTTCAAATAGCCGTTTTAGGCGGAATAAATTTATTCAGTTTAGACAAGCTAAAAGTAACCTTGCGAATTACAAGAACCGACAAACCAAGTCCAATCTACAACATAAGACAAAGTAATTTAGACCTATACAATGATGATGCAACAGAGAAATTTATAAGAAAAGTAGCCGAACGTTTAGAGCTTGGAACAAGAGAAATACAAATTTCAATAGCAGAGTTAATCAATAATTTAGAAGAATACAGATTAGAACAAGTAGAACTACAAAAGCCAAACAAACCACAGCAAAGAGAAATCTCAGAGAAACGAAAAGCACAAGTAATTGAGTTTCTACAATCAAAGGATCTACTTCGTAGAACCAATGATTTAATTGGTAAAACAGGAATGGTTGGAGAAGAAAATAACCGATTATTAATGTTCTTGGTGTTCACATCAAGACTAAGAGAACAGCCTTTACACATCATTAGTCTTGGAGCTTCGGGAACTGGAAAAACCTATCTACAAGAAAAGATAAGCGAACTCATACCAGAGGAACACAAATTAGAAATTACAGCATTATCAGAAAATGCACTCTACTATTTTGATAGAACAGAACTAAAAAACAAACTCGTATTAATTGAAGATTTAGACGGAGCGCAAGATGAAAAAATAATGTACGCTATCAGAGAGTTAATGAGTAAAAAAAGAATCTCTAAAACCATTCCGATAAAAGATGCTAAAGGAAATTTAAAAACAGTAACCCTACAAGTTGAAGGACCAATTTGTTTAGCCGGAACTACTACCAAAGAGCGTATTTATGAAGATAATGCAAACAGGAGTTTACTTATCTATTTAGACAATTCAAAAGCTCATAAACAGCAAATTATGGAGTGTCAGCAAAACCTTTCAGCAGGAACAATAAACAAGCATAAAGAGGAAGAAATTAAAACCTTTTTACAAGATGTACAACTGCTGTTAGAGAAGGTAAAAGTTAGAAATTCTTATGCTACAAAACTCAATATTCCTGATACTGTTTTTAAACCATTACGAACCAATACACATTATTTATCATTCATTGAAACGTTAACTTTTTATCATCAATATCAAAGAGAGCGAAAACAAGACAAACAAGGAAACTACTATATAGAAACCACTTTAGGAGATATAGAAGAAGCTAATAAATTACTAAAAACTGTATTGCTAGCAAAGAGTGATGAACTAACAAAAGCGTGTAGGGATTTTTTAGAAACGATAAAAGAGAAGTTTTTAAAAGGAGATAAAACCACATTTTATAAGTCAGAGATTAGGAAACAAATGCGAATAAATCCACATAATTTAAAGTACTATTTATCTCAATTGGTACAATATGGATATTTAAAAGTAATCGGAGGAAACCCAAGAAGTACAGGTTATGAATATGAATTAACGAGTAAAGATGAATACCTAAAATTGAATGAAAGTATTGATAATGCGTTAGATAAAGCCCTTGAAGAAATTAGAAAAGTAGGTGGATAATGTAGATAATAGTGGTTAATGAACTTAATTAGCTAGTCAAGTTGTTGGAAAACAGAAGCTTTAGCCTTGTGGCTAATACAAATCCCAAAACGCACAGCACCCCTATGAAAACAGAATTAGAAAACTTTGAAAATTGGTTGATTAGATTAGGTTATGCAGAAAGTACTATCAACGGATATGTAAGATTATTAGCTAACTTTTTCAAGTATCTAGGTCAAAGAAAAGCTAGTCAAAACGAGATAGAAAACTTCATAAAAGACCTACACCAAACCAAACTATCAAGACAATCTATACAAGGACATTTAAACGTAATTAATAGATACAGTGCCTTTTTAGAAAAGACCAAGAAACAGAAATTAGCAGTAAATAAAATCATTGTAGAAAAGGAAATCAAAACAGAAAAAATAATCTTTAGTCAAATAGAAATCAAACAACTTTTTTCTTCAATTGACGGGCACGGCCCGAGCGATTTAATGGATAAGGCAATACTTAGTTTATACTATGGCTGTGGATTAAGAAGTAAAGAAGGCATTAATTTAGAAACCAAAGAAATAGATTTTAACAAAGGATTATTATACATAAAACCAAGTAAGAATTACCAAAGTAGATATGTTCCAATGTCTCAAAAAGTGATTACAGATTTACAAGAATATCAAGAATTTGCAAGAATGGTAATTAATCCAAATAGTAAGTATTTATTAGTTGGAAAAACAAGTCCACAAGTAAACGGACAATTTTTAAATAGTAGGTTAAAATCTCTCCAAGAAAAAGCAAATATCAATAAAAAAGGAAGTCTACATAGTTTAAGGCATAGTATAGCTACACATCTATTACAACAAGGAATGGAATTAGAATATATAGGCAACTTTTTAGGTCATAAACGATTAGATAGTACTCAAATTTACACGCATATTTTAGAAGAATGGAAGAGTTCGGAAGTTGGCTATTAGAAAGGTATTACAGCGAAAAATGTATTAGAGGTTTTAAAATGCGAATTGGTTTATTTTTAGAATGGTTAAAACTAAATAAGCTAACCCTAAAAACCATAAAATACAATCAATTATTAAACTACATAGGACATTTACAAAGTCAAGAGAAATCTAAAACAAGCATCAATACAACCCTTAGAGCCATAGAACATTATTACCATTTTTTAAAGATTGATAACATTGCATTAAACGTAAGATTAAGAGGAGTATCTCAAGAACAAATCATATTATTATCAGAAGAAGAACTACAAGAAATCTACACCAATTACCAAAACACCACCAAACACGGTTATTTTAAATACAGCAATAAATTGATATTAGGATTGATGCTTTTTCAAGCATTAGACAAACAAGATTTAATGAATTTAGAACTAGCTGATTTAGATTTAGAAAAAGGCATTATAAAAGTACCAGGAGGAATTAGAAGAAAGAATAGCAGAGTTGTAAAGTTAGAAGCTAATCAGATTATTCCTCTTCACGATTACATTACAAAATATAGAGGAATAGGAAGAAATAACAAACCAAACACAGAGAAAAGCGATAAATTATTTAGTCCAAATTGCAACAAAGAACAGCGATTACACGAACAATTAAAAGCATTAGCTAAAACCATAAGAGAACAAAATACAGAAATAAACATCAAAAGATTAACCCAACTAAAACAATCAAGAATAGGTATTTGGATAGACTTACACGGACTAAGAAAAGCACAATATTTAGCAGGTTATAAAGATGTTGGGAATATAGAAAAGTACCGAAATAAGGATATGAGAAATCTTAGTAAACAGATAGAAATGTTTCATCCATTGAGATAAAATCCACCGCACAAATCCCCACAAAAGGAAATACAAATTTTTGCAGAAAAAGCAAAAAGCCTTTGTATTTCCTTTTGTTCCGCACGCCACCGCCTAGTGGTTTTTAAGTCACAGTTTTTGTAGCCCACCGCACAAACAGCACATTGTATTTTCTTTTTTAACGTTTTTATTTTCAATTGAAAAAAAGAAAATCCAAAGAGCTGTGCCAACGCTAAAAAACAAAAACTCCGCCATAAAAACCACCCCAAGCTAAGTTACATAATACGTGTTATAATACTCTTTCGTGAAAAACTTCAGGTAGTTATAACAAGTATTATGCAAAATAGCCACACCGCCAACGCTAAAAAACCCAC
>CALAJP010000045.1 GCA_937922815.1 uncultured Saprospiraceae bacterium | reverse complement strand
CAAACTGATATTGTTATCTACCAACGCATTTGTCGCAACTCCTACATTTACTGAATCTGCTCCATTTCCATTGTCTCCGAATACACTCACTGTACTTCCTCCACTTGTAGGAATTGAAGTTCCTGTGAAGTCATCATCTTTTGCTGCTATGGTCGGGGAAGCACTAGAACAATTACCTGAAGCAATATTATTTCCATAATTACATTCTGACGACACCGTAGAAGTGTCTATTGAAAATGGAGATGTTTCACCTGGAGCAATATTAACTGTAGCATAAATAGTTGGAGCCGACACAACCCCTACGTTGTATTCTATTCTCAAGGTATCTGATTTAAACACTGGAACCATTAATGTTGTATCTCCAAGTTCAGAAGCCATTACTGAAGTTGGGTCTTTATCATAAAATACTATTGGAGTACCAATAGGTAATCCTTTACCTGATTTACTTGTAATACTAACAGAAACTACACCAGTAGAACAATCGATACTATCTATAATAACTTCGGCATCAGCCAAAAGTATTGCTGGTGCCCCACTAGGGTCGGTACCTGTTTGCACATTTACAACATTTAGGGGTCTTTTCCCTTTTAACAAAGTTGCTCCACTAGCTTCAACATAAGGAACCGTACCGTCATTATTGATTGCTGAAGGACGATAAGCATGCTGATGCCATATTGGTCGTGAATCGGTCCATGTATCCGAAGCAGAAGATTGGTAAACATGAATTGAATTTGCACTAGTTACTATAACTTCTGCTTCAGAATCATTATCTATATCTGCAATAATGGGGTATTCAGTATGAGTTATAGACTTCGACTCAGAAGAAGTAAATAATTCATTACCAGTTTCTGCATCCCAGAAAAATATTTCATTTTCATCCCTGTAAACTATTTCATTCTTTCCATCACCATTAAAATCAAACATTGACGCTCCTGTAAATGTTGACGTTCCATCCTTAACTGTTGTTGACCATTTCAACGTAACATTACTTGACGCATCTACGTCATAAACACCAAAAGTAGTTGCATTTATCAACCTTGCAATTTCTGGATAAGGATCACTATCTACGTTTCCTATCATACATACACCTCCACCTTCTGAAAAAGGAGTATTAAGACTCGAAGCCATTTCCAAACCAGTTCTAGGATTCCATATGACCATATCTTTATTTCCATCTCCATAACTTGATACAATGTCTAATTCACCGTCCAAATCCATATCTATTGGGTATGAATTTGCATCATCATCGCCAAATTTTCTTAATAGGGTCATTTTATTACCAGCTGGCCCATCAGGGTTATTTAGGATAATACCATATATAGCACTACCAGATATCAACTCAGGCCCTGGATAATCGGGCAATACATCTGCAGCAGTTGTAATTGAAAAATCTATACTTCCTCCACTCGATATCCCAACGCCATTTTTACCATAACCATCTAATAAAACTACACCCGTTAAAGAATTAAAAACATAATCGTACGTATATAGTTCTGGTGTGCCATCATTGTTAAAATCAATTAAACCAATTGTTTGCCAACCATCAACTCCTTTGGCAGACGGTGCATTTGGCCAATCCTTATCCCATATTAAGGTACCATCATGCTCAAAAGCAACAATATTACTAATACCAGCGGTAAAAATTTCCATATCCCCATCTCTATCCACATCTGCAATCGCTATCGGAGGAGATTCTATACCTGGGTTGGTACCTTTCTTAATAACCATATGTGGAAAAGCAATTTGAACCAATTCACCGTTTGCATTATTAAGGTCTCTTCCTTCAGCAAGAACCTCTCCGTTAATTACTACAATCTCTCCCGTTCCTGTTCTTGAGATTATCTCGACCGTACCATCACCATCGATATCACCAGCTACAACTACAGCTCTTTGTTGCATGTTAATGGTCTTGGGCGAACCATTTACCATAACACTTATATTTGGTAAAACTTCGTGTAGAACTGGGTCACCAGAAAAACCTGTATTCATAGCTAATGCAGCTGTTGCTGTAGAGTCAATACAGGATGAACATTCATCTGATATTACTAAGTTAGGATCACAATCACAGTCAGTTTCCAAACCATCATGGATACCATTCAAGTTATCATCTACCCCATTTCCACATATCTCGTTACATGGGCTTAAAGCCTCATTATATATAAATAATAGATCAGCATGAATAATAGCAGAATCACTATCCACAGAGGTCTCTAAGAAATCTGCAAAACCATTATTACCAACAGGTACTGTGCCTCCAATAGGAACTACTAGACTATCTGTACTTGAGCCGTCAATTGTGGAACCTGTTATTCTTGCTTCATAAGTATCAAAACACCCATCACCATCACTATCTAAATCAACATGATTATAAGCACCATCATTATCAAGATCTTCGAAGGTACAAATATTAGCATTGAAAGCATATCCTTCCCATATTGGATTACCACCTACTTCATGGGAAGCTTTAAATGTAACCGATTTTGTATAATCAACTTGTACTATTACTTGCCAGTTAGCACTTGCATCATTATGTATTGAAGCTTGCGTTATTGTTGTTCCTGAGGAAATATATGTACTATCTGATATATCTAATTGATTATCAGGATCTAATACTAATGCTTTAGCATCTGCAGGTGTCCAAGTCATCGTTATACTTTGAGCATTATTATCTGCCAATTTAACATCAGCAAAGCTTCTAGAAAAAGGATAAGAAGGTGAAAACATCACTGAATTTAAATAGCCACCGGGATAGACTACAGGATCTATCGTTACGGAAATATCTTGTTCAAATTCAGGTCCTACCAGATCAGCACTCCTATCTACGAATATATATTCCATTCCATACCCTAAAACTGGTTCAGGTTGTTTACTAAATTCACTATCTATTCCAGTAAAAGTCAAATCAAAATTGGCTACAGTATTATCATTCTCAAAAGTTCCTTCTATTTGTTGGGCATTCGCTGTATTTACAACATTCGTAACCGTTGAAAAATAAGAAGAACAATTAGCTTCATCTTCATCTAAGATACCATCATTATCATCATCGATGTCATTCTCATTAGTTATCCCATCATTATCATTATCAAATGGCTTTACATACACAGGTACTGAAACAAACTCAATGTTTATATCATCGGCAGCAAGAGCAGATTGAGAAGCACCTGGTACAATTTCTAATTTTACTGAATCTAACTCATCTAATGATGAAGGCAATTGTATTTCAACCGTAGTAAAATCATTCCCAACATCAAATTGCCCTGAAAGAATACTTGCTCCATTCATTGGAGTAAGAGCAATAGAGGGATTAAGTCCATCTCCAGTATCTCCTGTTAAATAAAGAGTCCCGTTTATATAAAAGTTAATAGTAGTATTTATAGCATCTGGATCTCCTTCAACCCACGTTAAATTTATTGCAGCCGTTCCAGCAACAATAACGTCAGCCCAATCACTATCTAAATCAATAGTTTGAGAAACACTTCCAGCTATATTATTACCAAAAAAACCTGTTCTTCCACAAGCATTACCTCCTGTATTAAATTCAGGTGATTTAACCCATGGAGGTTGATTAGTTAATGCATTAGAATTACCACTTTCTGGTAAAAAATCTGCATTTTCTACACCATCAATTTTAATATATCCCGCTGGGGCAGTTCCTTTTGGGTGACCACCTGGAGTATATACACATTGAAGGTTATGGTTATAATTCTTAATTTTAATTATATCTTGACTTACTCCATACTCTAAATTCCAATCTCCATCGGTTCCCGTCAGGTTAGTAGATGCAGAAATATTTACATTCAGTTTGTTTTCAAGGAACCTTACCGTTTCAATACCTAATTTTCCTTTAGCAAAATCGCATCCATAAATATTGATATGGTTAATATTAGGATTGGTATATACTATATCAGCAAGGAATGCTGTTAACATTTCAGTATTTAACCATTCTCCATCGATAAATAATTCTCCAGGTTTTCCGTGAGAGAATAAATGAAATGTATTTTCATTCTTTTTTTCCAAAATCGATTCGATAATAATTTTTTTAGATAAAACATTCTTATCAATAAAAGAATTACCTAAATGTAAACTAACATTACCTCTGTCAATTATAGGCACTAGTAATTCTCTATTAAAAGGTTCATTTTTAATATCAACATCAATCGCTAAAATCGTATTAACATTTAAAAACGAAAATAGGCTTAAAAAAATCGTTCCTAAGACAGACACTTTAAAAACTCTATTAGAATTTTTAAAAGTATTTAAAACAATGCTGAGTAATTTAGATTCCATAATCAAGATAAATTAGTTTTATTAATTTAATTTTTTTTGAAATAACACTAGGTAGGAATGTTATCGTTTTAATAATGGATGTGGAATGTTCATTTTTATTTATTAAATAGCTAGATTATTAAACAGTAGAGGGTATTTGCTTATTTTTTTGATTTGAATCAAAGTAATTCCTAAGTATTGGAATAACCATTTTATAAACTACACAACAACGCTACTAAAAAACAATCTTTATTATCAATAATGTGACATAGAAGCAGGTGAATCTATTTTGTTTCACAACAAATTTGAAATTGATTCTAAATTTTGGAAAAACTAGTTAATGTATTTTTTTTTAAAAAATTCTTTGGTTTGCAACTGAAATTTTTAAAAAAAAAGTTTCCCTCTCTATTAAAAAGCATTGTCAAAAAATGTAGAAAAAAATGATTAAACCCAAAGTCATATATGTTTTTTTTAAAAACCTACGTATAAAATTGACAGGCAACTCCTTTTATAACAAAAGCGTACCTAACTATTCTCGTTAGAAACATTTCATAATGCATTCCCAATATGAGATTAATACTATTACGTTAAATACATTTCCAAAGTATTTATATATAAAACCAACCAAATGAAGGTTTCATAGATATAAAAACCATGACAAAATTACGGGAGTAACAGACTAGTTTTTTTGAAAAAAAATGCTCCAGTGTTCGGCACACTGGAGCAGTAATTTAAAAGAATTCTATATTCTTATTATAACTAATTTTTAATCACAATAAACTCAGATCGTCTATTCAATTGATGTTCTGATTTGCTACATGGTACTCCATTTCTACAACCATTCAACAATTGTTTCTCTCCATATCCTTTCGCTTGTAATCTATCCGCTGAAATCCCCCCTCTTTCGACTAAGTATTTCATCGTAGATTTCGCTCTGCGGTCTGATAATTGTTCATTATACCAATCACTTGATCTACTATCTGTGTGCGAACGTATATCTATTTTCAATGCAGGATATTCATTCATTACTTTGATGATTTTCTGCAATTCTAATTCTGCATCGGGACGAATGAAAGATTTGTCCAAATCGAAATAAATCGGGTTCAACGAAAATACTTTCGCTAAATCTGTTCCTACTTCTACTTTTGGCTCTTCCTTCTCTACTACCTCTGGCTCTACTGGCTCTACTGGGGCAGGGATTGGTTCTGGAATTGGCTCTGGTTCTGGAATGTCAAATTCTACCACATAATCCTTTTCACACTCTATGTTCTTGAAAGAATATCCTCCATTTGCGTCAGACATTACCTCTTTTACCGTCT
>CALAJP010000044.1 GCA_937922815.1 uncultured Saprospiraceae bacterium | reverse complement strand
TCGAATCGGCAAGATTGTCTACAGTTGTTTCTATTCTGGCTTTGTGAATGTGACAGGTGTCTTAAATTTTGACTTAAAAGCTACTTCTCAGAAAATTTTATTACTTGCATTACAATTAAACCAAGATCGAGAACAAATTTTTTGTGATAGTGTTGTTGATAACATAACTTCAAAACTAACCACATTAACCAAAAGAAAGGTAAATTTAATAGAAAAAAAGAAAAAAATATGTTTAGACAGTCAAATACTTGCAGTTAAATATGACAGACAACGATTCCCAAATATGTTTGTAAAAACAAAGTTTGGAACTATTATCTGGTCACCGAACAATATTGCTACTGCTGTCGGAAGTAAAACATTGACAGATCTTGAAAAAATCTGTAAAATAATTCTAGATATTAATACTTTATAATGAATTGCTGTGGCTATGCTATTACTGACCAGCGGACAGGTGATGTGGTTTGCAGTGGTTGTGGAAGACTAGAACAAAATTTAAGGGACACACAAAATATTGTTTGTTTTACTCGTCGACATGAGTTTATAGAGACTGTGTGTGCTAATAATCACATAGCAAAAGTTATTGAAGAGGAAGCTATTTTTCACTTTTTTAAAGGAACTAAAAATAGAGAAAACAATACCTTTGCTGCATATTGTATATATCTTGCATGTAAAACACACAATGCTGCTCGAAGTTTAGTAGAAGTAGCTAAAATGTGTTTTGTATCTGTTTTCCAAATCACGCAATATAATACAAATGAAATAGAAATATCGCCTTCAGAACTTGCAGAACGTGCTTTTGAGAAACTGGATATAACTAGTTTCACAGAAAAAAAGGAGATAAAACAATTAGCTGATGCATTATTTTGTAGTCTATTAAGATGCAGCCCGCCTCAGTCTGCATTAGCTGTCGCAATTTCTGCTATACATAAAAATGCATTAACTAAGAACTGCATTGCTTACGCCTGCGACACCTCGCCGTCTTGCTTACGAAGATTATGTCGCGTATATAAGCACGAAATTGAAGAATTTAAATCACTTTCATTTGAACAGTCGAGTGTGTCATTGTTTTATCAAGAGAGAAAACTTTAAAAAATGTCAAATCGTCAAACATATGATTCAGATTATCATCCTGACAAGTCTGAATCAGATGCTGAAAGTGAAGGAAGTATCGAGGAAGAAGAAGCGCTAGATGAGGATGATTTGGAAGTCATACATGAAGTCCAGCAAGACGCGCAAGGGTGGCCTGATGTTTCGAAGATTGAACCAATTTTAACAGAGTCTGAGTCAACAGAAAGCAGAAAGAAAGCAGTTCGAAGCTTATACAATGCATTTGTTGCAAGTCAAGGAACGGGAGATATTGCTACAAGTTCTAAAAATGAACTTATTAAAGTAGTCGAGGTTACAAAACATAGCCATACTCTACCTAAACAAAAACCAAGCAAGAAATTGCAAGGAATTGTAAAAAAATGCATGGAATTGTGTCCCGAAAAGAAAAAACGAGTGTCAAGCAATGAACGAAAGGCCTCTACAAGCGGTACAAGTACGCCGCGTACTGAAGGAAGTGTTCAAGGGGAGAATAATTCCGCTACTGTGGTTGTGGGTGTTGATATCACCGACTCGACTAATGCAAACAAGCCAAAATCAGCTGAGTCAAATAGAAAGAGAAAATCTGCAGCAAAGTTTGACGTAGCGGAGACCAAAAAACCGAAGGATAATAAAGATGTAGACTTTTTCTCTTCACAAGTTTTTAATAACTTTGGGATTAAAGGTCACCCTGCTATTATTCCAAGAAGAACTGATAAAACACCGGTCGATAAACAAGTTGATGATTGGAATGCAATCGATAAAGATACAGCTATTGCTGTATTTGAGAAAACATGGATCAATGAAAAAAGTACTAATAAGGTTTTTGTCTTGAGGATACTTCGACGATACAAGAAAAAGAATAGTGATGAGGGAGCGGTTTATACTTTCGATATTCCGTTGGAAAATTTGCCAATTATGATGGACCAATTACAGGAACTGAAAAATGATTTTGAAAAAAAGAATCCAAAATGGTTTGATGAGGCAATGGAAAAAAGGAAAGCTCTTATCCGGGATATGCAGCAAGTACCACAACCTCTAGAAGAATTAGAATCCGATTAAGTGTGTTTTGCAATCAATAATAAAAAATGAAAAATAAAAAAATAGCATTTTTAAAGTTCAGTTTATTATGGACATCATTTTTTCAATATTAGAGATACATATTTCATCATTTAAAGTAGTATGTTTTCTTTTAAAAGGTTTAGTCTTACTCTTCTTTTTTAACAGCTTTAGATGGTAAAGCAAAACATCGTGAATGCAATAAAAACCGCATGTCTTTGTATCCACAGGCTGTATAGGATACGTACGTAGCAGTGATCCTTTTCTCACTATGTCAGCTAAATTGTTAGGTGGATTTACAAGTGGAAGCAGTATGTTGGAGGAATCTGATATTTTTATTTCTTTATTATGTCTCATAACACAAAACCAATGCTTCCCAGGTCCGGACGATGTGTCTGTATTCAGTATCATGCAAAAGTTCTTAGGAATTTTATCTAATTTGGGGCATTTATCAGAAGGGAATATGCCAATAAAATGCGGTAAGTGATAGGGTTTTAGTATTTGATCTATATATATATTTGATATGCCTGAGCTGGTAGATTTTTTTAACTTCATAATTAGATATTATGCAAGAGTTTCACTTCACGAGCACCTGCTGGTCCTGTGACAAAGAATTTATCAGTAAATGAACATAAAGCAATTACTGTAATTGGTTCTTCGAGAGCTTTGGAAAA
>CALAJP010000043.1 GCA_937922815.1 uncultured Saprospiraceae bacterium | reverse complement strand
GATCGGATAAAGTTACTTCGAGAGAAAAAAGGATTTTCACAGCATGAGCTTTCTATTGAAGCCGAAATTCCTAAAAATCAAATTGGCAGAATAGAACGCCAAGAGATTAACACAACTATACTTACATTACATAAAATAGCGAAAGCTCTTGACGTAGATGTTACAGAGCTTCTGAAAACCGAAAAAGAAAATTAAGTTGAACCTACTTCTACAGCTATTTTAACATTTCTACGTGGCGCACGCTTAAAAAGATTCTACAATTTATTAGAACACTTATTTTAAATGACTTATCTACCGAAAACTACCTTACTACAAACATTGAACAGTTAAAGAATAGTGTTGCTAAGTTTCATCCGTTGTAGAAACAAAAAAGAAATACTACGATAAAATAGTATTCCTTTTTTCTAAATTTCTATAATCCCACTCAGACCCTATCACAACTGCAATTCCCAACTTTGGAACGGTTTTGTCGTGGTTTTGATAGCGAGTGCACTCAAATATTATTAAATTTAATAAATTTTTGTAAAAAGTATTTTCTATGAAATATGATGATGCCTCTTGGCACTATGGTGGTAATTATCCTAAAAATTTACCTAAAAAAAACGCCTCTACTCATATTGGAATGTTCTTAACTTGGATTATCGAAAATAACTTTGTTGGAGAATTTCATATAAATGAATCCTCTAAAGAAATAGAATTACTAAAAAAAAGAAAAATTAGTGGTAGTGATTTTTTAATTAACCAATGTGATGAGAAATTTACTGATGAAGATTTAAATGAGTATATAACTCCTTTTGTTAATCAATATTATGAAGATGAATACTTTGAGGACTATTACCTATCCCTTGGAAATACTATTGGAGAAAATGATGATATTTATTTAATAAAAGATTCTTGGAAAAATTATGAGACTCTAAAATCTACAATTGATAAAAAATTTAATATCTGGAAACAAAAAAACAACTAAATATATATCTGTTTTTTGTTTCCAGATTTAAGGATTATTCTTTGTAAGCCTTTGCTTTTCTTATAATCATATTAGCTATATTACGCCCCCATTCATTACTGATAGCATAAATTTTAGGAGCTACCTTTTTGCTTTTTTCTTGAAATTTTTTTTGGGTGCTAGGTGTATATAAACTTTTCAATTCGTCTAATTCTTCTTTAGAATAAGTTTCTTTGTAAGCTTGTTTCATTTTTGACAAATAGTCTGTATAATCGATATTTTGATTTAGACTATCCCAAAATTTAGGTGACACATTTGGCTGGCTTTCTTTATATTGTTTAATCATTAGGTCTAATACTAATTGAGTATTTTCCTTAACTTGAATGTGTTTTACAAAGTTATCCATATAATTAGATGATACCTGTGCTTTAGTCGAAAAAAACATACCCAACAAAAAAACAATTACATTTATTTTATTCATTATTTATCTTATTAATATATTCTCTTACTTTTTTGTAGGAATCTTTTACTTTTCCTTCCCTATATTTTTCCATAATTACATCATGTTCAAACTCTACATCTTCGTAATTATCCCTTTTTGTTAAATGTGCTAAAATTAAACCTACTGCATTTTTATGTAAAAACCCAACTATATAAGGATTATCACCATCATAATTATTAAAAATAGATTCAAAATCTTCAATAGTATTAAATCTTTTAAAAAAAGATAAAATCTGACCATAGGCCTTTTTAAGATTATCAATTACCTTAACTAGGTCTTTTTCCTCTTCGATTATGATAATTTTATTTTTCTTAAAATAACCTTCTGACACAAAATAAAATATATTATTTGTAATCATAGGTGTCAATCCTTTTCCTGTAGACTTTTTAAAGAAATCTATTACATCAAATGAATCCACTCTTAACAAAATCTCTAAGTTAATTCTACCTCCCCAATTAACTAGTTTAAATAAAATCTCTCTTTTTGATAAACTATTGATAGATTCGAATATTCTTTCTTTTTTATTAATTTTAAAATCTATAAAACATTCATCTAATTCTTCTAGCAATCTATTTTCTACATCTTCTAATTTCATTAGTTACTTGCGGCTTTTATTTTTGAGTTAGGTATTGTTTCTGGAATAAACTCTCCAGAATCTACATTAGTATCTATATCAATATTACCGTCAGAATCTACAAAACCTAATTTCTTTAATCTGTCTTTTGTCTTTTTACCAATTGTTAATACCCCTCCATTATTAGCCAATTGAACTTGATTATTAGTGAAAACAGCATTTCCAGTTTTTGCATCAATCAATGCTACAATTTTACCTTCACCATCAATTATTGTAAAATCTGGTCTAGCTGATTTACCTTTTACTCCTTTAATTTTAAATGAAGCTTGTTCTAAAATTTTAAATCCTTGACCTACTGGATAAATTTCATCTAATTCTGCTTTAAGAATTTCTTCTCCTATTTTCCCTTTTCGTTTATTTTCAATTAACTGACCTACTCTTTTTTGCCCAATATCACAAGGTCCAGAGTTATGGACTAATACATTTTCGTGAGTGACATAGTAAGTATGGTCATTTTCAACTTCAAAATTATAAACGATAAATATTCCTGCAATATATTCAATTTTGGTGATAGCATCTTCTGAACCATCGTACATAGTAAGTTTATCACCTTCTCTAAGGTCTTTAACTTTTAACCATTGTCCGCCAATAAAAAACGGGTGGTCATCTGTCGCTTCAATAACTTCATTAGCAAAATAGATTTTGTAAATATGGTCTCTTTCTAACTTAAAAGTATTTACAACTTCTTGTAGTTGTTTTTCTTTAGTTTTATCATTATAAGCCCAAACTATATCTCCTGTTTGAATGTCTTTAATATCCTTATAACCTGACTCCGTATATATTTGAGTTTTCTCCGTAAAACAGCCACAAGGCAATTTATTACGTGCTTTCTTAGCTAATTTGGAACCTTTAAACTTCTTAGCAAACTTTAATAACTTTAGAGCTCCTCCTCCAGAAACTGCCCCACCTGCTAATTCACCAATTGCTCTACCTAATTCATACTTTCCTTCATCTCCTCCTCCTACTATCTTTTTTCCTCTTTCAATATACTCATCCGCTACAGACGCTGCAAAACCGATAGGGTCACTAGCTATTGCTGCTAATCCATCTATAAATTGTTCTCTAAACCCAGCATCAGTCGATAACTTATAAGCCATTTCAGCTGTATCTAACCAACCTAATCCTTCAACAAAACCATCTGCTAAACCTAATGCAATTGGATTTTCTATACCCACACCTTTTAAAATTTCTGACGGCTTAGGGTATTCTCCATCAACATCAACTAAAGCTACAGGATTATTAAATGCATAAGCATAAGTAGAAACATGTGGAAAACGGTATTGTAATGGGTCTGTTCTTTGCCATCGTGCTATACGTGGGTCATACATACGCATTCCATAATCATAAGAGTTACCCTCACCCTTCAATTCGTCATCCTTTTCCATCCCATTATACCCATAACGGTACTTATCACTACTGCCGTGGCGGTTAGGTAAAAGCATACCAAAAGGATAGTAGTCGTTGTAAGCGATTACATCGGGAGTACTATTTAAAGTAACTATTTCTTTGGTTTTTATTTTAAAATCTTCTAAATAAACTACTGAAAATTCAGAACCTATTTTTTTCCACCTTATAACATAGTTTTCCGAGTTTGCTATAAAAACAGGAGTTACTATACTTTCAAATAAATCTGATTCTAAATTAGGGGTTCTTAGTTTTTCTTCATGAATAATTCTATTTGAACTAACTTCAATTATTTCGAAAACAACATTAGAGTTAGACTGTTTATATAGAAAGTTAAATGAAACTGAATATTGATTACCTATTTCAGCTTTGAAATCGAACTCTATATTTTCATTATCATTTTCACTTGCAAACACCAATGTTTTACTTCTTGAAACAGATTGTACTGTGTTATTATTCCAACTTGGGTGGTTGTTAACATCAAAATCGTCTTCAAAATCTTCTGCTGGGTCTACCAATTTACCTCATATCAGTGAAACCATTAGTTTAGCTGCCACCCGTGCCTACTTTCAAGGAGCCAAAGAAATGGCCGACGAAGATGCGTTTGACGCCATGCACAATATTGATCGCAAAGATGTCGACATTCATTTCGACGACAAGCTTGGAAA
>CALAJP010000042.1 GCA_937922815.1 uncultured Saprospiraceae bacterium | reverse complement strand
TATCAATTTGGCTATGGAGATGTATTGGTCAATACGGTTTGTGATGATTTTGATGTAAGTGAAGAGAATAGAACCTATAACTTAGATTTAAAAGATGAAACATATATAGATGTCAAAAAAGTGCTGAAATTCAAATGTGATGGTGTTAACTTTATTGCCTTCAATTATGACCTGCACTACTCTTATTATAATACAAAAAATAATTTTGTCAGGAAAAATAACACTCAAGTATTGCGATATGATTTTGAAGACAAAACATGGAAAGTAACGAAAAGTTATAATTACACAATGGACCATATCATTCATATATTATCACGCTTAAAATATGATGTATTATTTAAGTTTGTTGGTGTTTTTTCAAAAGGACCAGATTCTTCTTGGACACAACTGGAGAAAGATGTATATGAGTTTTGTGGCAAAAGAAATTTTTATGTTCAGCGATTAATCATTTTAATAAACTACTGGCGTGAAACCGAACAACAAGACAAGCTGGATGCTCTATTTGGTAAGGATATGATGATTCAAGACTTATTATTTGAAATTCTGTTTTCACCTAAAGAATATCAAGAAAATAATGATTATTCGGGCGGTTGGGATGAATGAGTAAAATCATCTTTGAACCCAAAAAATCAGGAATTTAGTGGCTAATCCCTATGAAGATAATAGTTTTGAAGGATTATTATATTTGGCACTTTACATTCAAAATGTATGCTTAAAAATGGTTTTAAGCATACATTTTTTAATTTCGGATACTTTCTACAAACGTTTTACAAGTTTGCGTTACATCATCACCACCTTTTTTCAAAGCCTTAATAAAAGCAGAGCCGATAATAGCACCATTAGCATAGGTACAGGCCGTATTAAATGTTTGAGCATCAGAAATTCCGAATCCAATTAGGCGTGGATTTTTCCAAGACTTATTATTCAGCCTTTTGAAATATTCAATTTGTTGAGAAGAAATTCCAGATTTGCCTCCAGTGATAGACGAATCAGAAACTACATAAACGAAACCAGAACTATTAGCATCAATTTGTTCAATTCGCTCGTCCGAAGTCTGTGGCGTTACTAAAAACGAAATGCTTAAATCGTTAGAAGATATTAATGATTTAAATTCGGCTTCATAAACATCGACCGGTAAATCTGGCAAAATTAGACCATCAATATCTACTTCCTTACATTTCTTAATGAACTTCTCTACCCCAAACTGCATAACTTGGTTCAAATAGCCCATTAAAATAATCGGAATTTGGCTCTCTTTTCGCAAGTCCTTTAATTGCTCAAACAAAACTTTTAAACTCATTCCGTTTCCAATGGCAATATTTCCACTTTCTTGAATAGTAGTACCATCAGCCAAAGGGTCAGAATACGGAATACCCAACTCTATCAAATCAACTCCGTTTTCTTCCAATGATTTGATAATGGTTACGGTGTCTGTTAAATTAGGAAATCCAGCGGTAAAATATATATTTAGAATTGAAGATTTTTTTTCTTCAAAAAGCTTTTCTATTCTATTCATTTTTGAATTTTCTTAGAATTATAAATCGTAATTAGAAATATAAGTTTGCAAATCTTTGTCCCCTCTTCCCGATAGGTTTAAAACGACAATATCATTAGGTTCAAAATCAATTAAACTTAAAGCATGTAAGGCATGAGCCGTTTCTAAAGCCGGAATAATGCCTTCTATTCTTGACAAATCCAAAGCTGCATCTAATGCTTCTTGGTCTGTTACAGAAAAAGTTTGTGCTCTTTTGCTATCAATCAAATGAGCATGCATAGGACCAATTCCAGGGTAATCCAGACCAGCCGAAATAGAATAGGGTTCAATAATTTGACCATCTTCGGTCTGCATCAATAAGGTTTTAGAGCCATGAATAATACCCAACGTTCCTAAAACACTTGTTGCTGCAGATTCGCCAGAATTAATTCCCATTCCTGCGGCTTCTACCGAAATTAACTTCACATTTGGTTCGTCAAGATAATGGTAAAAAGCACCTGCGGCATTACTACCTCCGCCCACACAGGCAAAAACATAATCAGGATTAGGCGTATTTTCTTTTTCTTGTAACTGCCATTTTATTTCTTCACTAATTACCGACTGAAACTTGGCAACCATATCGGGATATGGATGAGGCCCAACCACAGAACCAATAATATAATGCGTTTCTTTTGGGTTCGAAATCCAATCTCTTATGGCTTCGTTGGTCGCATCTTTGAGTGTTTTAGAACCGCTTTCGGCCGGTCTAACTTCAGCGCCTAACATTTTCATACGCATCACATTAGGTGCTTGCCTTTTGATGTCAACAGCTCCCATATACACAATGCATTCCATCCCCATTAATGCACAGACCGTAGCGGTAGCCACACCATGTTGACCAGCTCCCGTTTCTGCAATAATTCTTGTTTTGCCCAACCGTTGAGCCATTAATATTTGACCAATTGTATTGTTAACTTTATGGGCTCCTGTGTGGCATAAATCTTCTCTTTTGAGGTAAATTTTCGCCTTATATTTTTCAGATAACCTTTTGGCAAAATACAAAGGTGTAGGTCTGCCTACATAATCTTTCAGTAGATTTTGGAAATCCGCCTGAAAGCTGGGTTCATTCATAATGGAAATGTATTGTTGTTTCAATTCCTCGACATTAGCATGAAGCATTTCGGGAATAAAAGCACCTCCAAATTTTCCATAATAACCTTTGTCGTCTATATTATAAGTCATTTGACGGAATATTTTTTAATGAATTAATAAAGTGTGTAATTTTTTTGATGTCTTTTACGCCTGGTTCTTCTTCGAACTGACTATTGACATCAAAACCAATACAGTTTTTTAGATTTAATTGTTTCAATTCTTCGATATGTTGAACGCCAATTCCTCCACTTAACATAAACGGAAGCGGAATATCAATACTCTTGAGAATAGACCAATCAAAAGTATAGCCATTGCCACCTTCTTTTTCTCCTTTGGTATCGAATAAAAACAAGTCAACTACGTCTTTAAATTTCTCTAAATCCTCTAAATCTTTCTTCGTTTTTATTTTAAAGACCTTTACAACCTCCACGTCTAAAGTCTGGACACGTTCGCAAAATTCAGGGCTTTCATCGCCATGAAGTTGAACTTTATCTAATGAAAATTCAGTGACTTTGCTATGAATATATTTGTAGGTAGAATTAACAAAAACGCCAACTGTTTTTTGAGTTACTTGCCTTAAAAAAATGGAAGCAATGCCTGCATCGCCAACGAATCGAGCAGAGCCTTCAAAAAAAATGACTCCTATTTCGTCAACCGCAGTACGAGACAACTGAAAAATATTTTCAGCTTCTCTCATTCCACAAACTTTTATTATTGGGTTTTCCATTTTAGTTAATTATGGTTTACACAAATGTAAATGTTTTCGAGTTAGAATTGTCATTCTAAACTCATATTTCGCTGAATTAGTTTAATAATAGAGATAAGTAACACTGGTTTAATCTCAAAAAACATTAACTTTAATTCGTATTTTTATCTAAAATCAATAACATCTAAATAATGGACTATAGAAATTTAGGCAGCTCGGACATGTCGGTCAGTAAGATATGTTTGGGTACAATGACTTTTGGGGAGCAAAACTCCGAAGCCGAAGCACACGAACAAATGGATTATGCTTTTGAAAGAGGGGTAAACTTCTTTGATACTGCCGAACTATATGCTGTTCCGTCAACCGCAGAAAATAACGGTAAAACAGAAGAATTTATCGGTACTTGGTTTCAAAAAAGTCGTAAACGAGAAGATGTCATTCTTGCTACTAAAATTGTTGGTCCCAGCAAAGGCCTAAAGCAAATTAGAAATGCGGAACTTGATTTCTCAAAAGAATCAATTCATATCGCTATTGAAGGAAGTATGAAACGTTTAAAAACCGATTATATTGACGTTTATCAATTGCACTGGCCCGAAAGAAAAGCTAATTTTTTTGGTCAGCTGGGTTATACTCACCAAGAGAACGACCCTTGGGAAGATAATTTCTTAGAGATTTTACAGACGCTTACGGATTTGAAGAAAGCAGGGAAAATCAGAGGTTGGGGCTTGTCAAATGAAACACCTTGGGGCGTGATGCATTTTTTGAGATTGGCAGAAAAACATAATCTAATGGCTCCGATAACCATTCAAAATCCGTATGGTTTATTGAATAGAAGCTACGAAGTGGGCTTGGCAGAAATAAGCATGAGAGAAAATATTGGTTTACTTTCTTATTCTCCGCTTGGTTTTGGTTTACTATCTGGTAAATACCACAAAAAACAAGATACGGACAAATGTCGTCTGAATAAGTTTGAAGTATTATCTAGATATAATAATCAAAACTGTTGGGATGCAACTACCGAATACATAAAAATTGCGGAGAAAGCGGGCATCTCTCCTACTACCCTCGCACTTTCATTTGTCAACGATCAACCATTTAATGCTTCTACCATTATTGGTGCTACGACAATTGAACAATTGAAAGAAAATATTGATTCTGCTGATATCCAATTAGATAGAGATACGCTTAGTCAAATCAACAAAGTTCACAGTCAATATTCTAATCCTGCACCATAAAATAGATTATCATTTTTGATATAAAAAATATACTTTTGAACCTTACTTTCCAAAATTAGGCAAGTAAGGTTTTTTGTTAAAAGTAAACTCGAAATGTAATGAAACAATATTTAGCATTAGTTGACAAAATATTAAATGAAGGAACACTCAAAGGCGACCGAACAGGTACAGGAACGTATAGCTTATTTGGGGGACAATTTCGGTTCGATTTGGCTAAAGGTTTTCCATTAGTTACTACTAAAAAAATACATTTCAAATCGGTTGTTTACGAACTACTTTGGTTTTTGAAAGGAGATACTAATGTCAAATACCTAAACGATAATGGTGTTCGGATATGGAACGAGTGGGCGGATGAAAATGGTGATTTGGGGAATGTTTATGGTAAGCAATGGCGTTCTTGGACAAACGAAAAAGGCGATACTATTGACCAAATTCAAAATGCAATTGATTTAATAAAAAATAACCCGAATTCGAGAAGAATTATTGTCAATGCTTGGAATGTCGGTCAGTTAGACTCCATGGCATTAACGCCTTGTCATGCATTATTTCAATTTTATGTAGCCGATGGAAAATTGTCTTGCCATCTCTATCAGAGAAGTGCCGATATCTTTCTAGGTGTACCTTTTAATATTGCTTCGTACGCATTATTAACCCAAATGATGGCCCAAGTTTGTGGTCTAGAAGTAGGAGACTTCGTTCATAGTTTTGGAGATGTACATATTTATTCTAATCATGTAGAACAGTGCAAACTTCAGTTGAGTAGAGAAACCAAAACACTACCAAAAATTGAATTGAACCCTGCTATTACTAATCTATTCGACTTCGATTATGATGATATTAAATTGGTTGATTATAATCCACATCCATTGATAAAAGGTAAAGTGAGTGTTTAACTCAAAATTCGAATGAAACTACTTTATCAAAAGCAGTAGAAATATTATACGTTTCTACTGCTTTTGTACATAATGAATCTTAATCAGTTTTACAGTCAAAATTTTTATCTACAATAACATCAATACCATGTTCGGTATCCCAACTACAGTTAAAATATAGCTTTATTTCATCATCGTTTTCAGAAATGATGATGTCTTCTAAACATAGATTTCGCTTTAAAAATTCTTGGTTCGTATAAGTTGTTTTGTGCAAGCGTTCTATTTCTATTTTAGCCCATTTATAATGTTGTGCATCTGCATAAGCTCCGCCATTACCAAAGGTATAATTTTCAAAAAAATCGAGCAAATTCTGCTCTACCTTCGCTACATTATTGACAATATTCTTCAATGCTTCCAAACTACAAATTTCATTAGTACATTCAATACGTACTTTCAAATTATTGGTGTATGGATTTTCATAGTATTCATAAACATCCGAATTGTCATCCCACTCTACGGTACTGTCTGGGTCTGAGAAGTTTTCGGGATTATACAAATCGTAGTACATATTCCAATCGGTACACATAAAATTTTCTACAATAGCTTCCTCTGTTTTTTTTAATTCAGCAGCAAGGATATCATAAAAATCAGAATTGGTAACTTTAAGGTTTTCTGCTAAAAGTTTAGCTTTATTTTCCTTTGTTTTGGCGGCATCTATCTGTTCTTGCAACTCATCCGTAGAAATTACTACGGGTACACAGTTATATAAATTTTCAGGGTTATTCTCTGCTGAAAAATCAAAATCAGTATCTATTTCACAGCTTTGAAAATACCTAATAAAATGTATTTTATAAAACTGTAAATACTCAGGCTCAAAAATGCCCACAAGCTGAAGCATAAAGTCTTCTGAAATTACAATCCAATAAATTCTAAAATAAAATTGCTTATCATTTCCACTATAAGTATAAACTTTACAATTACTAACCGTGATTGGAAGATCCCAATCTTCTTCTCTTTCATTGTGAAATGATTTCGTGGCTCGGCTCTGATATTCGCCAATTTCTGGAATATTACATTTATAGTTTTTAGTATTTTCAATACTTATTAGAAATTGTGCGGCATTACTGTCTTCCGAAAGTAATGGTTTTGTTTTTTTGAACACTAACCGATTATTATTTATTGTTTTTTCGTTGTAATAATCAGGTATATAAAGTTTAATTGGTGCTAACATTTGTTTAGAATTATTATCAAAAAGACGGCATGTGAAATATAGCCTATAATCTTTGGATTCGGATAAATATATAAATCCAAATTTAGGCAA
>CALAJP010000041.1 GCA_937922815.1 uncultured Saprospiraceae bacterium | reverse complement strand
GGCTTTATTGTTAAATATCCTGATATCGAAGCGTTTGCTGAAAAAACGAAATTGCTTATTAATGACGAAAATCTACGCCATAAAATGGGAATAGCTGGTTCTAAACGCGTAAAACAAAAATTCGTAATGAGCGATAAAGTTAAAGAAATAGAAGACTTTTTGAATGCTAAACCTATCTAGTGTATCAACTTGATTTTGTAAATGCCATTTTTATTGCCAAGCCTGCGAGTACCGAAGCCATGAACCATTTTTGGACTTTCAACCAAATTGGATTCTTAGAAAACCAAGAAGACATTTTCGCCGCAGAAATTACAATTAAAAAATTGATGGTAAAACTGACTATTATTTGAACGATACCTAATTGAAAGCTTTGACTGAGGATAGAACCGTTGTCAGGTTTAATGAATTGTGGAAAAAATGACAAATAAAAAATAGCAATTTTAGGGTTAAGAACATTTGTCATTAGCCCAATATTGAATAGCTTCAAAGGATTATCAGAAGTGAGGTTTTGGTTGGTTGCTAATAATTGGTTTTCAGATTTTATAGAAGTATAAGCTAAATACAAAAGATAAAATACGCCAATAAATTTAACGACCAAGAAAGCATAAGGAATCGCAAAAAATATAGCGGTCAAGCCAAAAGATACCATTAGAATATGAAATACAAACCCGAACATGATACCAATTAAAGATATTATACCTGCGTTTTTTCCTTGAGATAAAGACCTTGAAATCAAGTAAATCATATTAGGGCCAGGAGAAATGACCATTATAAATGCTGCTAACCCGAAAAGAAGTAAATCACTCAATGGTATCATAATGATTTAATATTATGGTTAATCAGTTGTTGATGAATATATTCAACTTGAGCGGATACATCGGAGTCTTCCTTGTTTTCAATAATGAAATCGCAATATTTTTTCTTTTCAGATTCAGGCATTTGAGCATTCATTCGGGCAAGAACAGCCTCTCTGTTAGTTTTATCTCTTTTTAATACTCTTTCCACTCTAAGTTCTAAAGGAGCAGAAACCAATATCATTTTATCCAACGATTTATAATTTCCACTTTCTATAAATAATGCGGCTTCTTGAATGGTGTAAGGCTTGTTGGTAAACGAATTTGACCATTCTAAACTATGTTGTCTCACTGCGGGATGAACTAATTTATTCAACCTTTCTAACAATGATTTATCATTAAAAACTTGTTTAGAAATATAAGGTTTATTTAAATTTCCATCAGAAGTATAGGCTTCATTTCCTAATAATTGGGTAATTGATTCTATTAAATCAGGTTTGGTAATCATTAATTTCTTCGCTTCATAATCAGCATTATAGATAGGGATGCCTAAGTTCTCAAATATTTTACAAACATACGTTTTCCCTGCCCCCATATTTCCTGTGATACCGACTCTTAGAGGAGTTGAATTTGTACTCATAGCATTAATTTTTGTGTATAGTTAAACCAGGAACTTCAGTTTTTTCACTAACGTTTTCGAGATATTCGTCCAAAACGTAGGCTTTCAATTGGATAATTTGTTCATCTGCGATTGAATTAGGAATATCAATATTTAAAGAACCAGCGGTGTCCATTTGTAGGTTTTGAGGTTCTAATTTCATTCTTTTCAACGAATTTAAAAGCTCATTCATAATTCCATATTCAAAAGTAATGCTAAAAGTAGCCTCCCTTACTTTTGTTATTTTTGGACAAATAGCCAAAACCTCATCCGTTGATTTTTTATAAGCACGTATTAACCCCGAGGCTCCTAATAACGTACCACCGAAAAACCGAACGACAACAACCAATACATTTTTCAATTCTGCAGCAATAATTCTTCTGAGGATAGGAGGTCCAGCAGTTCCAGAAGGTTCACCATCATCATTAGACCTGTGGTAAGGCTCATCATGCCCCCACACATAAGCATAACAATAGTGTCTTGCTTTGGGATGTACTTCTTTCAATTGGTCAAGAAAAAGAGTTACATCGGATTGGTTTTGAAGAGGGTAGGCATAGGTAAAAAACTTACTGCCTTTTTCTTTATAAAGTATTTCGCCAGCTTCGGCAAGTGTCAAATATTCATCTGTTTGCATAAAGTAAAAATACACTTTTAGCAGATAAATTACCTTGTTTTTCTAATCGAATTTATTCTGCATAGAATCCTAATTCGAAAGGCAATAAAAATGAGGTAAAAAAAGAAATGACATTTTGTTATCTTTATCAAATCAAACACTTACCTTAATTAGTTATGACAACGAAAAAAAAGATAACCCCTTTACAAGCTTTTTTGCCTATTGTATTTTTGGTCGGCTTATTATCATTTAATGTTTTTGTATTCAAAGATGATGCTTTGGGAGGTTCCAACCAATTTGTATTATTATTGGGAGCAGCATTTGCTTCAATCATTGGGTTTAGAAATGGCGTTGGCTATGACGATATGATGAAAGAAGTTGCCATTAACTTCAAATCAACGACTCCAGCCATCATGATTTTGCTAATGGTGGGGGCTTTGTCAGGCATTTGGTTAGTGAGTGGCATTATACCCGCTATGATTTATTATGGATTACAAATTTTACATCCTTCTATATTTTTACCTGCGTCTATCGTAATATGTGCATTAATATCAATTGCAACAGGTAGCTCTTGGACTACATCAGCAACGGTTGGTATTGCATTAATCGGTATAGGAAAAGCGTTGGGAGTCCCGATGGGAATGACAGCTGGAGCTGTTTTGTCAGGAGCTTATTTCGGAGACAAACTTTCTCCATTATCAGACACCACTAATTTAGCTCCCGCAATGGCAGGAACGGATTTATTTACTCATATTAGGTATATGACTTACACCACGATTCCTTCCATTACGATTACGTTGGTTATTTTTATTGTGTTAGGTTTGACTTTAGATTTGTCTGGTTCAACTGACATACAATCTATTTTGGATACGATAGACGGAGCCTTTAATATTAATGGTTGGTTATTTATTGTCCCTGTTTTAGTTATTCTAATGATTATCAAAAAAGCTAAACCGATGGTTGCTTTGTTAATTGGTAGTTTATTAGGAGGCTTGTTTGCACTTATTTTTCAAGGAGATGTGTTATCGAGAATTGTTTCTATAGATAGTTTGACTGTTGAGTCTGCTTATCGTGCCGTAATGCAAGCATTGACAAGTGATGTTGCCATTGATACAGGAAATGAAGAATTGAATGATTTGTTTTCGTCAGGAGGAATGAAAGGAATGATGGGAACTATTTGGTTGATAATGTGTGCAATGGCTTTTGGAGGTGTTATGGAATCTATTGGTGCGTTGGAGAAAATATCTAAAATTTTAATGCAGATATCGGATTCTATATTTGGGCTTTACGCAAGTACAGTCGCTTCTTGTTTGGCGATTAATGTAACAGCATCAGACCAATATTTGGCATTAGTTATCCCGGGTAAAATGTTTTCGAAAGCATATAAAGAAAAAGGTTTAGCACCTGAAAATTTGAGTAGAACGCTGGAAGATGCAGGAACAGTAACTTCTGTGTTAGTGCCTTGGAACACTTGTGGAGCATATCAATCTCAAGTATTAGGCGTTGGTGTTGGAGAATATTTTGTTTATGCAATTTTCAATTACATTAGTCCGTTTATGACTTTGTTATTTGCTGCGTTTAGAATAAAGATTAAAATGTTAACAGAAGGCGAGCAAGCTAAATCATAATTTTTTTTGATTCATACCTTGTTTGTAAATTGTTCGTTATAAGATAATAATCGATTGTTTTTATTAAAATTTTGAATGGATTTATATAAATATAATTCACGAAGAAAAGTTTATTTAGCCATTTTAGGCTGTTTTGTAATTCTTGTATCTTTTTTATACACGAATTATATCGCTTTGAAACTGAAACAAGAAGAAAAGGCCAAAGTCGAATTAATTCTCATTAGTTTACAAGAGATAGCAGAAGATAAACTCTCGAGCAAAGAAGAGTTTATTATTCCTCAACAAATTATTAAACGTAATAAAACTATTCCCCTTATTCTTCTAAACGATACGGGGCAGATAGAGGCGGGCGTCAATTTTGGAGAAGATAAGAATAGCGACCTTGAATATTTAGCCACAGAGTTGGAAGAAATTAAATTGAATGGAGAACCGCCTATCGAAGGCTTTGCTCAAAAGATTTATTATAAAGAATCTCGATTATTAACCCTGTTGCGATACTATCCACTTTTTCAATTTGTTTTGATTGGTAGCTTCATTATTATAGGTTATCTAATATTTAACTCATCTCGTAGGGCTGAACAAAATCAGGTTTGGGTCGGAATGGCAAAGGAAACGGCTCATCAATTGGGGACACCGATTTCGGCAATCGTAGGTTGGTTAGAACATTTAAAAATGACAGAATCTGAAAACGAGGATGTTATGGAAGTAGTGGTTGAAATGGATAAAGATGTTAATCGGCTCGAATTAATCGCTCAACGTTTTTCCAAAATAGGGTCTAAGCCAGAATTGAAAGAAGAATCTTTAAATGCAGTGGTGATTAAAATTAAAGATTATATGGAAAAACGCTCTCCAAGAAAGGTCTTTTTCCATTTTGAAAACCCACAACCCGAAAAGATTGTAAAATTAAATGCTCCACTTTTTGAATGGGTATTAGAAAACTTGATACGAAATGCATTAGATGCAATGGAAGGAAAGGGTGATATTTCTTTTCATTTGTCTGAAAAAAATAACGAAACCATTCTTGAAATTACAGATACAGGGTCTGGAATGACGACCAGCCAAGTAAAGAATGCTTTTAAACCAGGTTTTTCTACAAAAAAAAGAGGTTGGGGTTTAGGTTTATCCCTTTCTAAAAGGATAATTGAGAATTATCATTCAGGAAAAATCTTCATAAAGTCGTCACAGCAGAATATTGGCACAACTTTTACAATAAAACTACCAAAGGCCTAATACTTTCTAATTTAAGATACATATTTGGCTTTGAGTACTTCTTGTTTGGTTATTGGTGAATAATTAATCGGAAGGTTTGTAATGAAATGACCATAAACGTTATTCTTAAATGAAGATAAACCTATTAGTTCTATTTTTTTCGATTCATAGTTTTATACTTTTTGGACAACAAGAATTGAACATTCAAGTGTTGGACGCTAAGTCAGGTGAGCCTTTAATTGGAGTAACCATTTATAATGATAGCCAAGAATATACAAACTTGTCAGACGAAAATGGTTCTTTTCTTATTCCGAAAGACTTAGATGGAAAAGAGAATATTAATTTTTCTTATGTCGGATACACACCACTAACGATTTCATTTTACGATTTAAAACAAAAGAATATTGTTGAGCTAGTTTCTAACAATACAACTGATACCATCGTAATTGTTGGTAGAAGAGACGATAAAAAAGAAGATATCCCTTATCAAGTTTCCACCGTATCTAACAAAACGATTGAAAAGTTAGAAAGCCAAACAACTGCGGATGCCTTGGAAAAAGAGGGAACAGCGTATATTCAACGTTCCCAATTAGGAGGCGGAAGTATTAATATTCGTGGTTTTGAAGCGAATAAAGTTTTGATGGTTGTAGATGGTGTTAGATTGAATAATGCCATTTATAGAGGTGGTCATTTACAAAATGCGATTACAATAGACCCCAGCTCGTTAGACGCCATTGAAGTCATTTATGGACCAGGTTCATTGGTTTATGGTAGTGAAGCCTTGGGAGGTGTAGTTCATTTTCGTACAAAAGAACCTAAGTTGGTACCTTTAAATAGTAAAAAAGAATATTTATCTCAATTTAATTATGGGTTGCGAACCAGTACTGCTTCAAGGGAACAAATGTTGAGTTTCGATTTTGGTTATTCAAAAGGAAACTGGGGGAGTATGACTGCTTTTTCTATCAAAGATTATGACGATTTGAAATCGGGTTCTAAACGTCCTGAAGAATTTCCTAACTTCGGAGAACAAAATTTTGTTTCTGACCGAGATCCTTTGTTGGGAATAGATGTGGTCGTGGAAACAAATCCTGATATTCAACAAGGTTCGGGCTATGGTCAATTAGACTTTTTACAGAAATTTAAATACAGATTTAATAAAAATAGATTTTTGACCGCAAACTTTCAATTTTCTTCTAGCTCTGATTTACCAAGATATGACTCTGCACAAGACACAACAATTTCTGTCAATAACTTAAAATATTCGGAGTTCTTTTACGGTCCCCAAAAAAGAATTTTAGGAAGCATAAAGTATGTTGATTTAACAAAATCCTCTTTTTACGACAGAATTACGGCTATTTTGGCATATCAAAAAATAGATGAAGATAGATTTCAACGCAGGTTTGCCAATTCTCGTAGAGAGTCTAACAAAGAAGATGTTCACGTAATGAGTGCATCTGTGGACATGGATAAGCGGTTTGATGAAAAGAAACTTTTACAATATGGTGTCGATTTTCAGCATAATATTGTTTTTTCGACAGCAGCTAAAGTAAATATTTTTGACAATACTTCCGACTTGAATATTTTGACCAGATACCCTAATAATCAGGCGACCTATTCCACTGGAGGAGCTTTTGCAAACTTTAGGTGGGTGGATTTGGTTCCGAAAATTACTTTTGATGGAGGGCTTCGCTATTCTGTAGCCAGTTTAACAGCATCCTATTTACCTAATAATATTGTAGATTGGCCACAAGTGTATATTGATGGAGTGACAAGTACGAATAGTAATTTAACTTGGTCAACGGCATTAGCTTATAAGAGTGATAATTGGAAAATACAATTGTTATCGGGGACGGCCTTCCGTTCTCCAAATATTGACGATTTCGCAAAAATTCGTTTTAGAAACGGAAAATTAGTCGTTCCTAATATTGAATTACAACCCGAAAAGACTTGGTCGTCAGAACTAAATGTTCAACACTCTTATGGAAATAGGGGAGGAGATGGTTGGTATGTTCAAGGGAATTTATCGGCACATTATACCCAAGTGAAAAATTTGATAACGAGAGTAGATTCTAATATTATTGGAGAATTAGAGGTTTTTGCTGAAGGAGAAAGAGCCGAAATCCAAACGAATATCAATTCAGACGAAGGTACTATTTATGGTGGTGGTGCTGAATTATTATTACAAAAAGGGAAGTGGACATTAAAATCAAATATTAGCCAAAGTTTTGGGACGACCAAATTTGTGAATAATGTAATTGATACTCTTGTTCCTTTGAGTCATATCCCTCCGTTATTTGGTAGAACAAGTCTTTCTTATGCTTATAAGAAATGGGATGCTAGCTTTTCTGTTCGATATAATGGGGCTAAAAAAGTTGAAAATTATGCTGTTTCAGATATTGAATTAGAAGAGGATGGTACATTTACGATAGATAGAGAAGGTACTTCAGATAATTTTGAATTAACACCTTCTATTATTAATGAAAAAGGAAACGCTACTTTTGCGGGAAGTTATGCTTGGACGACGTTAAATTTTTATACTAGCTTCCAGTTTTCTGAAAAACTAAAACTTTCTTTGAGTGTAGAAAATATAACCGATATTCATTACAGAGGCTTTGCTTCAGGTATTAGTGCACCCGGTAGGAATTTTATACTTTCCTTGAGAGGTACGTTATAAAAAAAGTCGAAAAATTGTGTAATACAAATTTTCGACTTCGATTAGTTAAAACCTTTTAGCTCTATTTTTTCTTTTTCTTTTGAGGATTGACAATAACTGTCATTTTCTTTCCTTCTAATTTAGGTAATGCTTCTGCAGAACCATAGGACTCTAATTCTTTTAAGAATTTTAAGAGTAGTAATTCTCCTCTGTCTTGGAATACAATATTTCTTCCTTTGAATTGTACATAAGCTTTAACTTTTGCACCTTCTTCTAGAAAGTTTTGAGCATGTTTTAATTTAAATTCAAAATCATGATCATCTGTATTAGGACCAAAACGTATTTCCTTAACTACTGTTTTTACCGCTTTAGATTTCAATTCTTTTTCCCTTTTCTTTTTTTGATAAAGGAATTTTTTATAATTGATAATTTTACAAACGGGAGGACTTGCCTTAGGGCTTATTTCTACTAAATCCAATTCGGCATCCTGAGCAATACGTAACGCTTCTCTAGTATTGTAAACACCAATCTCGATTTTTCTACCAATGGCTTCGCTAATAGCTTCTAAATCGTCACCTACGAGTCTTACTTCGGGTACTCTGATGTTACTGTTAATACGATGTTCTGGTTCTACATTGCGTCTTGTGTTGTGATATCTTCTAGCCAAATGAATTGAATTTTGTTATAAAATATATTTAAAATTACAAAAAGTATAGATTAAAACAATTGAATAGTCTATACTTTTTGATTTTATTTAATGAAAATAGCTTTAATCAGCCTGTTGACTCTCTTTTTCGTCAGGTTTTTCTATTAAAGAAACAATTATTTCTGGTTTTTCTTCTTCTTTCGATGATATTAAATCAACCTTAAAAATGCTTCCTTCTGCTGCATTAGCTGTTAAAATATATTCAGCCAACGGATCTTCTAAATATTTTTGAATGGCACGGTGCAAAGGTCGTGCTCCATATTTAGGGTCATAGCCTTTTTTAGCAACAAAAGACTTAGCTTCGTCAGTTAACGTTAATGAAAAACCTAAATCAGCCATACGCTTATGTAAATCTTTCAACGCAATATCGATAATCTTGAAAATATTCTCTTGGTCCAAGCTATTGAAGATAACAACATCATCTATTCTGTTTAAGAACTCAGGAGAGAATGTTCTTTTTAATGCATTTTGGATAACTCCTTTCGCGTTAGCATCCTCACTTTCCACTCTTGCTTTGGTAGCGAAACCTACACCTTGCCCAAAATCTTTTAATTGACGAACACCAATATTTGATGTCATGATAATTAAAGTATTCTTGAAATTCACCTTTCTACCCAAGCCATCAGTTAACATTCCATCATCTAAAACTTGTAACAGAATATTGTAAACATCAGGGTGAGCCTTTTCAATCTCATCTAATAAGACAACAGAATAAGGTTTTCTTCTTACTTTTTCAGTCAATTGACCACCTTCTTCGTAACCTACATAGCCCGGAGGCGCTCCAATTAATCTCGAAATAGAGAATTTTTCCATATACTCACTCATATCAATTCTAATTAAAGAATCCTCTGAGTCAAAAATATTTTTAGCTAATGCTTTTGCCAATTCGGTTTTACCAACGCCTGTAGGCCCTAAGAAAATGAAAGAACCAATTGGTTTAGAAGGATCTTTTAGACCCACTCTATTTCTTTGAATCGCTTTCGTGATTTTTAGAATAGCCTCATCTTGTCCGATAATATGATTTTGCAAATCAGCAGTCATATTGACAAGCTTCTTACTTTCGCTTTGAGCTACTTTTTGAACAGGAATACCCGTCATCATAGCAACTACTTCAGCAATTTCTTCTTCACCAACAGGGAAACGTTGCGTTTTTGCTTCTTCTTCCCATTCTATTTTAGCAAATTCTAATTGACGAAGTAATTTAGATTCATCATCACGCAAATCAGCTGCTTTTTCGTAACGTTGATTTTTTACGGCAGCATTTTTTTGCTCTTTTAATTCTTCTATCTTCTTTTCTAATTCCTCGATATGCTTAGGAACAGTAATGTTTTTAAGATGTACTCTTGCCCCAACCTCATCCATAACATCAATCGCTTTGTCTGGCAAAAAGCGATCAGAAATATATCTATCACTCAGTTGAACACATGCTTTGATGGCATCGTCAGAGTAATTTACATTATGAAAATCTTCATATTTAGGGCGAATATTACTCAAAATATGAATAGCTTCTTCTGCAGAAGGCGGTTCCACAATTACTTTTTGGAATCTTCTATCCAAAGCGCCATCTTTTTCGATGTGCTGTCTGTATTCATCTAATGTCGATGCACCGATACATTGCAATTCTCCTCTAGCTAATGCAGGTTTGAAAATATTAGAGGCATCCAATGAGCCTGTAGCTCCACCAGCACCAACGATAGTATGAATTTCATCAATGAAAAGAATCACATCACGAGTTTTCTCCAACTCGTTCATGATTGCTTTCATTCTTTCTTCGAATTGTCCTCTATATTTCGTTCCAGCCACTAAAGCAGCCAAATCCAACATTACAATTCGTTTATTAAATAAGGTTCTTGAAACTTTACGTTGATTAATACGCATAGCCAAGCCTTCAACAATCGCAGTTTTACCAACACCAGGTTCCCCAATTAGGATTGGATTATTTTTCTTCCTTCTACTCAATATTTGAGAAACTCTTTCTATTTCTGTTTCTCTACCAATAATTGGGTCTAATTTTCCTTCTTCGGCAAGTTTGGTAACGTCTCTACCAAAATTATCTAAAACTGGAGTTTTAGATTTGGAATTTGATTTTCTACCAATACCTCTACTTGGCGTCTCGTCTTCTTCCGGATAATCATCAGATTCAGGGCCTTGGTTAAATATTTCAGTTTCAGAGAAATCTTGTTCCTGAATTACATAATTCAATTCTTGTTTGAAAGTTTCATAACTCACATCAAATTGTTCTAAAATACGAGATGCGTTATTGTCTTTCAATCTCAAGATAGAAAGTAATAAATGTTCAGGACTGATTTCTTCAGATTTTAAAGATTTTGCTTCCAAGAAAGTAACTTTAAGTACTTTCTCTGCATCTTTATTTAACGAAATACGACCCAATGCCAAAGAAGCCTTTTGATTACTTCTTCTTTGGATTGAATCTTCGACTTGGTTTTTCAATTCATCTTCGTCTAATTGTAACGAATCAAAAACTTTCATGACCATACTTTCTGGGTCAAGCATAATACCAAGTAAAAGATGTTCTGTTCCAATATAATCGTGCCCTAAGCGGAGTGCCTCGTCTCTACTTTTGGTGATAACTTGTTTTATTTTTGGTGAAAATTTCTTATTCATGAGTATTTATTTTTTGAGCTTTTTTGGCAACAAGACCCGTAGATACTATAAGTTACTGCCAATATATTAAACATGCATGATATTTAACTTTATATTTAAATCTCTTTTTAATAAAGATAATACCCAAACATGGTAATAACAAAATTGAAGCAATCAAGGTTTTGAACAAATGGTATTTTAAAATGTGAATAAATTCCCTTAGTGATCCTATTTGTATTTGTTATTTCCTAATTAATAACGAAATGCTACATTATTAATATATCGTTTTGCTTTTTTAATTTTACTTTCAAAGCCAATTTACAAAAGATTTACTTTACCTCCCCAAAAAAATGTGCCATTCGTACATTAGACTGACAAAAATGCAGGCATGGATTAAACATATTACACAGTTGTACTTAATTGGAATACCTAATCAAAACACTATGTATTTTTTTAACGAAAGGGTTTGTTACATATTTTATTAACGAGACTAATACATAAAGAGTTCCTTTTATTAATGTCTTTTCTTTGGATAAAAACACTGAAAAACCTAATAATAGAAAATGCGTTTAACAAATATTTTAATGGAAAGTATTCAAATTTGTCAGAAAAACCGAGGTTTTTTGAAAAAAATCTACTTATTTCATATTATAATTTTAAATAGGTTAAAAATTCTACAATACTTGTATTATTTTTACGGAGTCGCATTGAGAAATAATTTTTCAAACATTGACACCTTACCAAAAAACAATAAGTATGAATTTTTCTCTTGAAAAACATGAAGAATATAGTGTATTTACGTGGAAAGATACTAAAATAACATCTATTTCAGCTCCAGAATTGAAGGCTCAATTATTGGAAGTTAAAAACAATGGTCTTAAAAATATTATCTTAGATTTGACTTGTGTTAAATTTGTCGATTCTTCGGGTTTAAGTGCCATTTTGTCGGGCGATAGATTGTGGAGAGATGAAGGCACCTATATCGTTGGGGGAGTTTCTCATCCTATGGTGGTAAAATTGTTCGATATTTCTAAACTTGATTCTGTGCTAACAATAATTCCTACCTTAGAAGAAAGTATGGATTATATGAATATGGAGTTGTTAGAGCAAAAGCTCAGTGGTGAGTAAGGAATAAATTTTGTTTTATTCTTTCTCCAAGTATTCTTCTAATTCTTTGATTAAAAATTTTCAGTAGAGATAAGGTCTTGAATCATTATCATAAGTATTTCCTTTTTCTCAAGGTTTTTTGATTTGAGGTTTTTTAAAACATAATCCAATATTTTTTCAGTTTTTAATTCTATTAAATCAATCGAACCATCAATTTTAGATAGAGCAGATGTTTTTTCAAAATCAATTAATTGAATGTTGGAATTTGCGATAGCCTTCCAAGTATAGTTTTTGAGCGTCGGAGAATGATACCCCCCTCCTTTTCCCACGATTTCTACAATTGTAATTTCATTATTGGGCATTATCTTTTCTAAACTATCTACCAAAATTTTTTGTTTGGAAATCGCTTCAATAACTTCATCTTTACTATCTTCCAATTCTTTATCAATGGAGGTGAAGACCTTGTTTAGATATTTCTGAGTCTTTCTATC
>CALAJP010000040.1 GCA_937922815.1 uncultured Saprospiraceae bacterium | reverse complement strand
GCCTCCAAAAGGATAGAAAGACTTTAATTCAAAACCACTATCTCTCGTTTCGTTTCGGACTTGTAAACCCGCCTTTAGTTTAAGATTGTAGGCAGGATTGATAAGGTATCCAAGTTCTAAATTCCAGAAAAGAACAGTAGCTTTATCGCCTTGTAAAACCTCATTATTGTATTCTTGGAAACGAAGCGTATAACTCAAGTCAGGGTCTTCACCAACAGAAACTCCGTTTTGTAAGTCTTTTCCTTGTTGATAATAAACCAAATGAGAATTGGCGAACCATCTATTTTTTTGTAATTGAATATTTAAAATAAATTCTCTGAAATTAGCCCCCAACGTATGAGCCAACGGTTGGCTCGCATGGGCAAACGCCTGTATTTCGTTTCGATGAGAATACGTATAAGGTCTGGTATAATTAAATTCTCCTCGGATAGAATAGTCAATTTTGTTAATCGAGCCTTCAACAAGCGTTCCCAGTTGGAAACCATATTTATTCGCCCACCAGCCATTAGCAGCTCGAATTTCGTCTAATTTGAATTCATCTAAAATAACTTGTCCGTAAATCTTCCAATTTTCTTTCGGGCGGTAGGTGGCACTAAAACCGATTAAAGCATTTCCTTGTGAAGAACCTAAGCCAAATTCGATGGGACGATAGAAAAGGATAGGGTTGAGGTATTCAGCTTCAATCCCACGATTTAAAGTAGTATCATGATAATTAATAGTTTCAAAAAAGGCTAAACTCCATTTGTCATTAATATCTAAACTCAAATGATGAGTAGCGTTGTATCTACGATAGAAGGTACCATCTGGGCCTTGTCCACTATGATTTCTTTGTGCAGAAAACATCCAAAGGTATTTGAAAATCCAAACATCTAAAGTTCCTTTCATATAGGTATAAGGAGAGGTATTGTCCATTGTCAATAACGAACGGTATCCATCTCCAATGAAATTTTTACCATGCCCAAACTCCAAATGAATATATTTATTTGGGTCAAGAGCGATATAACCCATTGCCAAACCAATATCATAAACGCCATCAGCAGTTCTGGCTTCTCCCCAACCAGGTAAAACTCGATTGTGGTTATAAAAATTCTTTAAATATTGAGGCGAACGAGTTTGATGTTCAAGAATAGTCGTGTAAAAAGAAAATTTACGGATTTTCCCCCAAGCCTGAAATCCTCTCGTATTCCAATATTCTTGCCCTTCACCATCTTGGTCAAAAGCAAATTGAAAATTCACAACAGGATCAAGCACCAATCGATATTCACCCTCTTTTTCAACTTCTAATAAGTGATTAGCCGTTAAGCCTTTCCAAAAATTAAGAGTCGTATCTCTTTGATAATCTTTGGGTTCTAGTTGGTAAACTGATTTTAAGTCACTATGTTGAGCTGAAACAATTGAAGTAAAAAACAAGAATGAGAAGAATAAAAAAAATGAATTTTTCATCGAATTGGGTCTAAAGAATTGCAAAATGTTGTTGTAAATACGCTAAGAATTATTTTTTGTTCGAATGTCTTTGCGTCCATTTATCTCTTGCCAATGCTTGTAAGTCAGCTACTTGGTCGCTTTCATCCATAATCTCTAATCCTAAAAGTGTTTCAACTACATCCTCCATAGTTACCAACCCGACAGTTACCCCAAAATTATTAGTAACCATAACGATATGTTCCGCATTTTTAGTCATATCTTCAAATAGCTCATTGATACTCGTATTTTCATCAATAAAACGAACTTCTCTTTGCATATTGGCAAGTTTAGTTGTTTTGTTTCCAGAAATCATCTCTTCCAACACTTGGTCTTTCAATACAATTCCAGTCACACTATCCAAATCTTCATCAAAAAGAGGGATTCTTGAAAAAGAAAAGGGTTTGAACGTTTCATAAAATTCGCCTACTTCATGACTATTTTTAGCCGCTTCAATAACCGTTCTAGGTGTCATTACATCTTTGGCTTTGATGGTTGAAAAACGCAATAAATTTTTGATGATTTTAGACTCTCCTTTGTCTAAAGCACCGCTTACTTCCCCTTCAACAGTGAGTGCTAATATATCAGCTCTACGAAGAACACTTTTATCTTTTTCTTTTTTGAATCTTTTCGTTATCATCTGGCTCAACCAAACCAAAGGTTTTAAGATTAGTAATAAAATTGATAAACTTTTGACTGTAAAAGGAGCCAAAGCCTTCCAATTATTTGCTCCTAACGTTTTAGGAATAATTTCAGATAACAAAAGAATTGCCAAAGTCATAACAACAGCAATAATAGTTTCACCACTAATAGACAAAACACCCAAATCGAGTTGCGTATTTCCATAAAGTTCACCCGCAGAGGCACCAACACCAATAGCACCTACGGTATGAGCGATGGTATTTAAGGTTAGAATAGCAGAAAGTGGCCTATCAATTTCTTCTTTAAATTCTTCTAATTTTGTTCCGATACTTGATTTTTCGGCTACCTTTTCTTTGATATATTTTGGTGTAATACTCAGAAGGACAGCTTCCCAAATAGAACATAGAAAAGAAAAAACAATAGACAATAGAAAGAATACTATCAAGTTAAACATAATGTATATTTTTATTTTGAATGGCAAAAATACAATCAAACACAGTTAAGTTCCTAATTACTGATTCTGATTAATTAAAAAAGTCGGAGATTATGTATTCTTTATTAGTGAAATTGTGTCCTCAACGTCAATCATTTGACACTAATCTCTAATATATTTTATTTTTTTTATCCCAAAAAGTAACTTTCCATAAATTTCTTCTTCTAAAGGGTAACGGAATAAATTGAAAACCTTCTTATTTAACAAAAACTTACAGAACAAATGGAAATGGATTTAACTGGATTCTTTAATAATATGCTAGAGAGTATCGGTAGTTTTTTACCTGGTATTTTTGGAGCATTAGCAGTACTAATTATTGGTTGGCTAATTGCATCTGTGTTTAAAGGCATCGTTTATAGATTGCTTAAAAAAACAACTTGGGATGATAAAATTTTTGGTGGCACTGATATTCAACCCGAAAAATTTATCTCAAAACTAGTTTACTATATCATTATGGTAATGGTTTTGATGGTCGTTTTAGAAATGTTAGGCGTTAGCCAAGTTTTGGATCCATTAGAACAAATGGTTGAAGAATTTGTAACTTTCTTACCTAACCTTGTCGCAGCATTAGCTATTGGGTTTATTGGGTATGTTATTGCAAAAGTAGCTTCTGAGTTAGTAAATTTAGCTGGCAATTTATTAGAAAATTTAGCAGCTAAGCTTGGTTTTGACGGTAGTGAAAAGTTAGTAAATATCTTAAAAAAGGTAGTATTTATTATTGTTTTCATTCCTATTTTAATCGCTGCTTTAGACGCACTTCAAATTGAAGCAATTTCGGAGCCTGCTACTGAAATGTTGAGTACTATATTGAATGTAATACCGAACTTAATCGCTTGTGTATTGATTATTTCTTTATTTTACTTTGGCGGTAAATATGTTGTAGGTTTATTGAAAGACTTATTAATTAGTATCGGAATCGACAATACTTCTTCTAAAATTGGTTTACAAAACTTAGTTGGTAACACTCCTCTTTCAAGCATTATTACAAATGTTCTTTTTGCATTTATTGTTTTTATAGGTGTGATAACAGGCGTTGAAAGACTAGAGTTTGATAGATTAACTGATATTTTGAATAACCTATTGGAATGGGGTGGACAAATAGCAATGGGATTAGTTATTTTAGTAATAGGTAACTTCTTAGCATCTTTTGCACATAGTACATTATCAAAAACGAATGCCAATGCATTTATCGCTAATGTTGTTAGATATGCGATATTGGGAATGTTCTTAGCTATTTCATTACGTTCAATGGGAATCGCAAATGAGATTGTTAATCTTGCATTTGGGCTTATTTTAGGTTCTTTAGCTGTTGTTGTAGCATTGGCTTATGGTTTAGGCGGAAGAGAAGCTGCGGGCAAACACATGGCTGAAATTATAGAGAAGTTCAAAAGATAAATTTGATCTTATCTTAATATTAAGTAATGCATGGGTTGTATGAATATGATTTTCATACAACCCATTTTTTTATCAAATTTGGTCTTTTGACGCAATATTTTGAAGCAATCTAGTGCTTTGAACAAATAATTCACTATTTTTCCGAAATCGTACAGAATCGCTTGCTTGAAATATCGATTCTTTTTTTGATTACTAATACAATTTAATTCATAACTAGAGATACGAATAAAATGAAAAAAATAGCACTACATTGGCAAATAATGATAGGGATGGTAGCTGGGGTTCTTTTTGGAGTTCTAATGACATCATTTGATTGGGGAGCTGATTTTGTTATTGATTGGATTGCACCAATTGGAACAATATTTATTAAATCATTGAAATTAATTGCGATTCCGTTAATTGTAGCCTCCTTGGTGAAAGGAATTTCTGACTTAGAAGATATTTCTAAGTTCAAAAATATAGGATTAAAGACCATTACTATTTATATATTGACTACGGTCGTCGCTATTACTATTGGTTTGGTAATGGTTAATTTATTTCAACCTGGAAGTGGAATTTCTGCTGAAACGATAGACCAATTAACAACTAAATATGCCGAAAACAGTAGCGTTACTTCTAAGTTGGCAGAAGCCCAAACTCAAAAAACGGCGGGCCCACTTCAATTTTTGACAGATATGGTTCCCGAAAATGCAGTTAAAGCGATGGGAGATAATGGTTTGATGTTGCAAGTTATCTTTTTTACAATATTTTTAGGAATCTCGATGCTGTTGGTTACTCCGAAACAGTCGGCACCTTTGAAAGCATTTTTTGATTCATTGAATGAAATAGTGCTTAAAATGGTTGATTTGATAATGTTAATGGCACCATTTGCTGTTTTTGCTCTATTGGCAAAGGTCGTGGTGACCTCTGACGACCCTAATTTATTAATAGCATTATTAAAATATGCAATGGTCGTAGTGCTTGGGTTGGGTATCATGGTATGTTTTTATATGAGTTTGATAGCTTTTTATGTGAAAAAATCTCCACTTTGGTTTTTAAAACAATTAGCTCCAGCACAGTTATTAGCATTTTCAACTTCATCTTCTGCAGCTACATTACCTGTGACGATGGAACGAGTAGATGAGCATATCGGTGTTGATAAAGAGGTTTCTAGTTTTGTACTTCCTGTAGGTGCTACTATTAATATGGATGGAACGAGTTTGTACCAAGGCGTTGCGGCGGTATTTATTGCTCAGGCTCTTGGACATCATTTAGGTTTTGCAGACCAATTGACGATTGTTTTGACTGCATTATTAGCTTCTATTGGTTCTGCTGCCGTACCAGGAGCAGGAATGGTGATGTTGGTAATTGTGTTAGAAGCGGTAGGCTTTCCTGCTGAAAAATTAGCGATTGGATTAGCATTAATTTTTGCGGTGGATAGACCATTAGATATGTGTAGAACCGTAATTAATGTAACGGGCGATGCAACAGTAGCTACCGTTATTGCTAAATCAAGTGGTAAATTAAATCCTCCAGAAGAGAAAAACTGGGACGATAATTATAAAGGAGAAATCTAAAATATAGATTTTGATTAAATGAAAAAAGGAGAGCATTTGTGTTCTCCTTTTTTTGTTTAAATCCACCCACAGCTATAGGAGCGTAATTATTTTTTAATAAAATGAATTTATTAGCTGAACCCTATCCTAATAAAATTGTTATTATTTTTGTGCTAATTAAAGGACAGAAGATAAATTAATAAGAATTTTATGCAAATAAACGATTTGTTGTCAAAAGCATTAGAAGGAAAATTTTTAAGCCAAGAAGAAGGCGTGTTTTTATTTCACAATGCACCTACTGCTTTGTTAATGGAAACCGCTCATCAAATGAGAATGCAGCGTGTTCCTAATGATAAGGTAACATGGATAATTGATAGAAACTCAAATACAACAAATGTTTGTATTGCAAATTGTAAATTCTGTAACTTTTATCGCAGACCTGGTCATGATGAATCATACACCACTACTATCGAAGAATATAAACAAAAGATAGAAGAAACATTCGAATTTGGTGGAGAGCAATTATTGCTGCAAGGAGGACACCACCCCGATTTAGGACTTTCGTTTTATGTAGATTTATTTAAGGAACTTAAAAGCTTGTACCCTAACTTGAAATTACATGCATTAGGGCCACCAGAGATTGCACACATTTGCAAAATAGATAAACTTTCGCACCGCGAAGTATTGTCAGCACTAAAAGAAGCAGGTTTAGATTCTTTGCCAGGGGCGGGTGCCGAAATTCTAAATGATAGAGTTAGGAGACTGATTTCTAAAGGAAAATGTGGTGGGCAAGAGTGGTTAGACATTATGGAAGTTGCTCATCAATTAGATATTACGACTTCTGCAACGATGATGTTTGGACACATAGAAACGGACGAAGAACGATTCGAGCATTTGGTTAGATTGAGAGAAGTCCAGGCTAGGAAACCCGAACATGCAAAAGGCTTTATTGCCTTTATCCCATGGCCATTTCAAGACATGGATACCATTTTGAAAAAGATAAAGAGAGCTAGAAATACTTGTACTGGAGATGAATACGTAAGAATGATTGCAATGTCCCGAATTATGTTGCCCAATATTAATAATATCCAAGCATCTTGGTTGACCGTAGGTAAAGCAACGGCACAATTATGTTTGCATGCTGGTGCTAATGATTGGGGAAGTATAATGATTGAAGAAAATGTGGTCTCCGCAGCAGGAGCAGCATTTAGATTCACCGCAGGAGGCATTCAGAAGGGAATTGAGGAGGCAGGTTTTGTACCACAATTACGTAATCAGCAATATGAATATAGAGAAATACCTAGTCAAATTAAGCAACAAGAACTAGATCGACAAAAAATGATTGTAGATTAAAAGTCTTACAATGAGCTTTTTATGAGTAACAATCAAATGCATTTTACGTTCCTAATGGAAATTAATTTTTATTAAAATACATAAGCACTTGTATATATTTTCTTAAATAGTACATTTATTTTTAAATAATTTATTAAATTGCTTACTTAGTATAAATCATTCTTCGAACCAAAATATATAAATGGATAAGTTAAAAAATGCTTTCAAAGATGCCTCATCTCAATTAGCAGGCGAAATTAAATCAATTTTAAAAGAGCATGGCAGCAAAGAGGTAGGAGCTGTTACCTTGGCTCAAATTTATGGCGGAATGAGAGGGCTGAAAAGTATGCCTTGGGAGCCATCAGAATTAGATGCAAAAGAAGGAATTAAATTTAGAGGCTACTCAATCCCCGAAATTAAGAAACTATTACCTAAAATTAAAGGCGGTCAAGAACCATTGCCAGAAGGTTTGTTTTGGTTGATGTTAGTAGGCGAAATTCCAACAGATGAAGATGTGGCTTGGTTGTCTAAAGAATGGGCTAAAAGAGGTGAAATTCCACAACACACTAAGGATGTAATTAACGCATTCGCCGTTGGTACACACCCTATGACTCAATTTATTGCAGGAGTAACTTCTATGCAATCTGAAAGTGTTTTTGCTAAAAAATATTTCGAAGGATTAAATAAAAAAGAATATTGGGATCCAACATACGAAGATGCAATGAATTTAATTGCTAAACTACCACGTTTAGCAGCATATATTTATAGAAAAGAGTACCGAAATGGTGAGCATATTGATGCAGATTTATCATTAGATTGGAGTGCTAATTTTGCTCATATGTTAGGCATTACAGACAATCCTGACTTTAGCTCATTAATGAGAATTTATTTGACAATCCACGCTGACCACGAAGGTGGAAACGCATCTGCACATACTACTCACTTGGTAGGTTCTACCTTGAGTGATCCTTACCTGTCATTTGCAGGTGGAATGTGTTCTTTGGCAGGGCCGTTACATGGTTTGGCTAATCAAGAAGTTATCAAATGGGTATTCAAAATGATTGAATCTATAGGTACTTCAACGCCAACAAAAGAACAAATAGCGGACTATGTTCAAGCAACTTTAGATAAAGGGCAGGTTATACCAGGTTATGGTCATGCTGTATTGAGAGAACCCGATCCAAGGTTTACGGCTCAAAGAGAATTTGCAGAGGCTTATATCAAAGGTGATGATTTAGTAGAAACAGTGTGGAAAACATTTGAAGTAGTTCCTCCTATATTGAAAGGATTAGGAAAAGTCAAGAACCCTTGGCCGAATGTAGATGCACATTCAGGAGCACTATTGGTGCATTATGGTATGAAAGAATTTAGTTTCTATACGGTATTGTTCGGGGTGTCGAGAGCGTTAGGCGTATTGGCTGCTCAATGTTGGTCGAGAGCTTTAGGTTTACCTTTAGAAAGACCAAAATCAATTACTTCAGAGTGGTTAAAGCAAGTAGTAAAAGAAAGTTAAATTTCTTTCTTTAAGGAATATAATAAAATTAAAACAGCACAAAAGCAATTTTGTGCTGTTTTTGTTTTAACATATAATGCTATTTACTAACTGCTCGGATTAATGTATATTTGTAGGTATCATGAGAAATTTCCTTTATTTACTTTCCTTTATTTTTCTTTTCCAATCTTGTATTGGTGATGATAATCTTACCAACCCAGCGGCGAATAGAACAGTTCTTGGAATGAAACCCATTTACGGGGAGTTAGAAATAGAATCGATTCGTAGCGTAGCGCCTCAACCGATTGGCGAATTAGGGAATTTTGTAGTGTACGGAGATTATCTTTTAGTTATTGAAAACTTTAAAGGCGTTCATGTTTTAGATAACGCCGATCCTTCCAACCCTACAGCCATTGCGTTTTGGGAAATTATCACAGCATCTCAACTAACAATCAACAATTCAACCTTATTTGTAGACTTTGGTAGTGCTTTAGTTTCCATAGACATTTCTGATGTACATAATATTAAGGTATTGGATGTTGTTTCAAATTTTAGCAATTTCTCATTAGATAGGTTCTCACCCGAAGATTATTTTGGTTCGTTTGAGTGTTATGACCCTACTAAAGGCACATTAATTGGTTGGGAAGAAGTCGAAATTTTTGACCCTAAATGTTGGAGATAAATTAAATAGTCTATTAAAACCTCTTATTATTATGAAAATTTGCAATATTTTTCTTTTTAGCATTCTCTTTATTTGTTCATGTAGTTTGGATTCTGGTGTCGAAATTAACGATTTTACCAAATCTTCTTCGGTGACCTCAACAGAATCATTAAATGGTTCCTATTCTCAATTATTAACAGTAGGGGATTATTTATATGGGATTACTGATAACGACTTGGTTACTTATGATATTTCAGATAAAAGCAATTTGAAATTAATCAATGAAGAACAATTAAACTTTAACCTAGAAAGTATTTATCATTTTAAAGGCTTGCTATTTATCGGTTCTGCGACGGACTTATATATCTATGAAATTAATAACGCAGGTGTGCCTAAGCATAAAAGTACCACCGCTTATGATATAGAAACTGAACAAATTACGTTTTGCGATCCAGTGGTAGCTAATGAAAAATATGCATATGTAACGCTTTCTAGTTTTAGAGAAAGAACGGCTTGTGGCGAATTTGTTTCAGACTCTCATTTCAGAATTTATGACATCGAAAACGTAGAAACGCCCCGGTTATTAAGCTCGTATGCTATGGAAAACCCTAAAGGTTTAGCAATAGTAGGAAACACACTATTTATTTGCGATGACTACGCAGGGTTGAAAGTTTACGATGTAACAGACCCATTAGATGCTATTTTATTACAAGAGTTTGATGGAATAACTGCTTATGATGCCATCGCTAGAGATAATTTATTGACTGTTGTTGGAAAAAATCAAGTTAGACAATATGACTACACTGATATCAAATCTATCAAGTATTTGGGAGCATTCGATTTTTAAAATTCTATTTTTAGTACTTTGTGCTCAATTGTCCTATGGACAAATAGCCGTTGAAATTAAAGAAGATACTACCAATTATAAACCCCATAAATTTAGGCTAGGGCTTACACCCTCGGCAATATTATGGCGATATCCGTTTATTCAAGCCAACTATGCTTTTGATTTTAATGAAAATCTAGTTTATGCAGGAGAGTTCGGAGTTGCTATTGATAATCAAACAGGGCTTAAGCTTAGAAATAGCTTTTTAATAAAATTTGCTGAAGTTAGAAATTCAAGAACTTTCTATATTGGACTAGGACATCAATATAGAGAATTAAACAAAGAGGGGTTCTTGACTTATAGCATTGAGGAGGGATTTACGCGCTATTTTCAATCAGCGAACACTAAACAAAAGTTTACACAATCTCTTTTTTATTTAGCTGGCTTAATGAGAGTTGAGTTTAAAGACCGAATTGATGTTGTGTTGACGTTGGGGGCGGGGAGTGCTGATTTTAATATTGAATCTACTGCTATCGGGAGCTTTTTACCTCCCAATGCGAATATTGAAACAAACCATTATCGTTTTATCGAAGACGAAGATTTAGGTATATCTGGTTTTGTTGATTTTCAAATTCAATATAAATTTTAGTTAATAGTGCCTAATAGACAGTATTAAAATTAAGTACTTGACGAAGGGTGAGGTAAAAGAGCCTTTTAAATCCATTCGTATTCTTAATAATATTCAACAAAAAAGGATTGTTTACAAACGTTGCAAACAATCCTTTTTATTTTTTCTGTAAACGAAGGCTTATGCCTCAGCTACAGCTTCTATATGAACAAATGTTCTGTTTTTCATTCCTTTTTTAAAGGTAACAATACCATCTGTTTTTGCATGTAATGTAAAATCTCTACCCATGTAAACATTATCACCTGGGTGGAACTTAGTTCCTTTTTGACGAACAAGAATATTACCAGCAAGGGCAACTTGTCCACCAAACATTTTTACACCACGTCGTTTCGCATTACTGTCACGTCCGTTGTCCGTACTACCGACACCTTTTTTATGAGCCATGATATTAAATTTTATGAAGTCCTGAATAAACAGGATTAAATGTTAATTAAAAAAATAGTATAAAGTAATAAATTATACTCTACCACCATCTAATTCATCTTGCCATTTCAAAAGCTCTTCCCACTTCCCTTCGGCAGCAAGTTTTGCTTGTGCAGGCCATGTATCAGTAACATGGTTTCCACGAATACCTTGGATGATTTCAGCAATTTGCTCAGGAGTTGATTTTGCTAAATCAGCAAAAGTTACAATTCCTGCTTCAGTTAAAGTACTAGCAATTTTTGGTCCAATACCTTCAATTTTTTTCAAATCATCAGCTCCTTTAGCAGCAGCTTTCTTAGCAGGAGCAGCTTTTTTAGCTCCACCAGAAGCAGAAATGCTATCAATAGTGATTTTAGAGAAAGACTGTCTGTGTCCGTTTTTCTTACGGTATCCTTTTCTTCTTTTCTTTTTGAAAATAATTACTTTATCGCCTTTGACGTGTTTTTGAACAGTTGCGTTAACACTTGCTCCAGAAATAAGTGGAGTACCAACATTAACAGAACCATCATTGTCCAATAACAATACGTCGCTGAAAGAAACTGATGCTCCTTCCTCTTCCTGTAGCCGGTGGACGAAGATCTCTTGACCCTCCTCAACTTTGAATTGCTGACCAGCTATAGTTACAATAGCAAACATAGGTTAGTTGTTATATAAATGATTAAAATAAATAAATTAAGCTGCAAAAGTAATTATTTTTTATAGAATAGGCAATTTATCTACAATAACTTTTGTGTTTTTAACTTAAAAATTCGCTTTTCTGAACCCGTATCTACTTTTAACCTAAGTGTTTTGCCAACTTTACTCTCAAATTTTGAAAAAATCAACTCTTTCTGGAAACTCCCTACCGAGATTCCATTAATAGATAATATTTTCCAACCCTTTTGCAATCCTATTTTATCAGCAGGAGAGTTTTTGATAACCGATTCTATATGCACGATATTTTGATCTTCACCCGTGACTAAAACAATGATGCCTGAAGTGTTCTCGTTTTCTCCAAAATTTATTTTTTTACGTTGCTTTATGTACATTTTTTTATGAGCTAGGTCTATAATTAGGTCAAAATTTGATAAAAACCTGTTTCCTATTAATCCATCTCGTTTTACTAAACTAGTAGTGCCGTCAGTATCTAATTTTGCTCGTTGATAGTAGAAAAGCATATTTCCATAGGTGTTTTCTCCAAAAGAAATCCCCTTGGCTCGACTCAGGAAGCCATTAAGTTCTCCACCTAATCCAGTCCCAAATTTGGTAGGTATCACATTCTCGGGAATTTCAACCCCTTTACCTTCTGACTCATTGAGGATAAAAGAGACCGATGCTCCTGTATCTAATAATAACCTTAGAGAGATATTGTTACTCTTATGATTAAGAAACGTAGAGTATAGAAAGGGGCGTCCTTTCTCTAAATCTATATCAACAGTTTCACGTTGGGTAGGAACTATGAAGTCCTCATGTCTATAAAATGAAATTTTCATGTTTTGAAAATCAATTCTAAAAACACGATTGACCAAAATATCAGCACCCAATATTCCATGAATGGGCATACCAACAAATGGTGAAAAATCAATTTCTTTGTGGTGTAAGAAAATAACTTTTCGTTTGAATGGTCTATAATCCCCTAATTTCATTTTAATTAAATTGGTTCTATAGGCTTCTAAAATTATATTTCTATCACTTCCCACAATAGCTATAGAACGTTCAAGTTTAATATTGCAGACTGCTTGAACCAGAGGGTCGTTCAGCATTGTAAATTGAGCCCCCGTATCAAAAATGAAATTCCCTACAAATACATCATTGAGCTGTAGCTTTACAACAATAAAATGGTTGATGTACTCAAAATCTAAAGTGTATTCAGGTTTGGCTAAAATTTCTTTATTTGTTCTTGCCAGGCAAGAAGTGAATAGGAGCAAGCATAGGAGCAAGCCTCTTAAAACGATATGAAAATTATAAATAGGTCTTATTACGAGTAAAATTATATATTGGAAAATAGGCAATATGAGAAATTTTTTATAAAGAAAGAGGAAATAAAAGAGGATTTATGTTAAAAATGTAGGAAAAATTGAGTTTAAATTTTTTTTTATAAAGAGATAGTGTATTTTTGACACCTAAAATAGCTACTAAATTTTAACAAACAACGATTTGTAACTAAAGTTTTGTGAAAACATTGATGTGGTAAATTATTTACTGATTAACAAAAGTATAGTAAATATTGTTTTGTATTTTATGTTAATGAACAATAGTTTAAAGAGTATTGTTATATTTGTTGTTGAAATGATGTGAAAGATATATTGCTTTAATTCATAATTTTTTACTAAAAACAGATGTTGTATGAAATTACTTTTTAACAAGTTTGCAGGGCTTGTTGTCTTTATGTGCATATTTGCATTTTCGACAGACAGTTTTGCACAAAGAACCATTACCGGGGTGGTTACAGATGAACTCGGTGACGGTGTGATTGGTGCTAACGTTTTAGCCGTTGGTACATCCACTGGTACAGTTACAGATTTTGATGGCTCGTACTCATTAGAGTTACCAGAAGGAGCTACTCAAATTGAATTTTCTTACATTGGTTACACAACACAAACGCTCGACGTAGGTGCATCAGATGTTCTTGACATTCAAATGCAAGAAGG
>CALAJP010000039.1 GCA_937922815.1 uncultured Saprospiraceae bacterium | reverse complement strand
GATGACGCAGCACCTTTTAGTGGAACTGTTTCTACTGGTCCAAATTACCCAGGAGAAGATTTTTTGATGAATGCGCCTGAAGGATTAACATTCCCTACAGACTTAGCAGGAAAAACAGTAGTTATTTCTATTGAGCCTGTTCCTGATAATTCAGCAGCACCGTTCTTATTAAAACCGCTTGTAGCTCCAGTAGCAGATGATGCTACAGATCACACTCAGTACACGATGAATAATAATGCAGCAGCAACAAACCCAACAGGTACTGCTAAAAGATAAATAATTTATAAAGCAAACAATAAATAACTTCACTTCCTTACTTTTGGGAAGTGGAGTTTTTTTTATGCATTTCAAACGTTGAAAATGAAAGGTCAGATTGCAGTTGTTAATGATATACATATCGAATTATCAAAAAACGCAATTTTAGATAATACTCAATCTCATTTCATAAGAATATTAGATTCTATTGCTAAGGAAAACATCAAAAACCTAATCATCAATGGCGATTTATGTAAAGATGAACCTTCTGTTCAAACCTATCAATGGATAAAAAACACCTTAGATTTATACCCATTCAATTACTATGTTATAGCAGGAAATCATGACAAAACAAAGATGATTGATCAATGTTTTCCTTATAAAAAGGCACTAACTATCGATGTAGAATTCATAGAAACTAACGGTTTGTACATTACATTCTTGGATACCTCTTCCTCTCAAATCAACGAAGAACATTTAAACCTTCTCAATTACCATATCGAAAACATTGAAAATAATGGAAATGAAATTATTTATATTTTCATGCACCACCCTATCCTTGATTTCGACTTTGAAATTATGGAAAAGAAGTACCAAATTAAGAATAAGGCTCTTATAGTTTCTCTTCTTGAAAATTATTCTCAAATTCAGTTCAAAGTTTTTTCAGGACACTATCATATTCATAGTCATAAAATAAAAAATAACATTGAAAACATCATCTGTCCACCTTGTTTTTTCCCTTTAGACCAAAAATCCAATAAGGTAGTTTACAATCCTAATGGAAGTGGATGGACTAAATTAGATATAAAAAAAACTGGTTTTAATTTTCAATTCATATTCATCCCTTCTCTGGCATAAGTTCCTTATAATAAAATACATAACAATAAAGTAAATATTTGTAGCTCATAAAAGACACAACATATATCAAGTAATAAAAAATAATACTACCCCTTTTTTTCTAGAAAATAAATAATCAGTACTCTCGCATATTCGAAAAAATTGATTACAAATACTTTATAGATGAAAATATAATTCAATGGTAGAATTACCCTCAAATGTGTATTTCTTTTAAATAGGTTTCTGTGGCATACATTTTGGAATTAACAGAGGTAATTGAACTCACTATACCATTATAAAATGACACAATACAGCCATTTATTCAAATTGACTAAAAAATTGGGTATTATACTAATACTTATTTTGAGTGCTTCGCTTTGCCTTTTTTCAAACCCTTTGCATACCAATAAAGACTATTACACTACTGAATGTGACAAAGATTCTGACAAAGATGGTATTTGTGATGATGTCGATTTAGATGATGATAATGATGGCATTCCTGATGTTCAAGAAAATGAAGCAGGAACTAAAGTGTATTCTGCAAATTCAGTTACCACATTTAATGATTTACCCTTTACAAGTTCTGGAGACGTATCCCTAGGTTATACCTACAATAAAAACGGTTTTACCTTTAATTATGGCGGTGGTGCTAATAGTAAACATGACGGAGAAGTAATTTTTGGTCCTTTTACAGGTAAAAACATTCAATTATCTTTAACTATTCGTAAAGATTGGTCTGTTTCAAGTTATAAAGGTCATACCAAAGCACAAATTTCTATTTATGGGCCTGACGAAAAAATATTCGCCACCAAAAACTGGAATGATGCTACTTCAACTCTAAATACCACAAAAAATGAACAAAATATTAATATAAATACTTCTACCGAAGGAAGTTTCTACATCAAAATTAAAGATAACCAAACCATAGGTTCTAACTGGGGAGATGACTGGTCATTCCATAACTTTAAATTAAAAGTAAGTGATAAAATAGTTGACACCGATAATGATGGTGTTCCCAATAGTTTAGACTTAGATTCTGACGGAGATGGCTGTCCCGATGCTTTTGAATCTGGTTTTGAAGGAAACCTTGAAAAAGGTTTAGTTATAAACACCAATGGTGAACAAGAAAAATCGAATGCAATAGTTAGTGGCCCGTACGGAAGTAATGGATTGGCTAATTCGGTAGAGAAAATTGTAGATAACGGAGAAATCAATTATTCTTTAGATATAAAAAAATCACTAGACAACACTACTGGTCATTGTTTAGATACAGATAATGATGGAATACTAGATAAAACTGACATCGACGACGATAACGATGGAATTAGAGATGAAATAGAAGGGTTTTCTTGTACTGAAACTGAAAAATCACACGGTGCAGATGGCACCTTCGAAAAGCTTTATTCCATAGCATCAACAGATGCATTTAATAGTAATGTAACAGGTGGTGGATGGAAAAACGAATCTGGTTCTGCTGATACTTGGCGTTCGCCAATGAGAATCAATGGTACTGGAGGATGGACAGGTTTAGCCGACGGTACACCCCCTTCTCCCAATGGTGGTGTCTTTGCGACTGCAAGAGCCTACGGTTCAAATTCAACAAAATACAATGGAGAGTCTTTTTCTACAGTAATAAATAGTTTAACCATAGGAAAAGAATATACTATTACTTTTTATCAATGTAATTCGGGAAACTATCCATTAACAAAAGTAGGATCAAAAACCAATTGGGCTATTGTTATCAACAATGATGTTTTTTACACTCCAGACATGACTTATGACGGAGCAGGGAGACAAAGATGGTTCGAAGAAACAATAACCTTCACGGCTACTAAAAAAAGTCAGAAAATAATTTTTGTTGGGCATTGGGGATCGGATGGAGTAGGTTCTGGTCTTCTTGACAATCCTGGTATTGATGATATTAGAATCATTGAAAAAGAAGGAACTTGTATAGGTAATGATTATGACAATGACGGAATCCCAAATCACTTAGACATTGACAGTGATAACGACGGAATATTAGATAAAATTGAGGCCCAAGACGAAGAAATCGCCATCTTCCCTGAAAAATGGCTCGATGCGAACAAAAATGGTTTGCATGATTCCTTTGACAATATCAACAACGCTAATAAATATATCGTACCTAGCAATTATGACAACAATCAACAAGCAGATTTTTTAGATACCGATTCTGACGATGACGGATGTTTCGATGCCATAGAAGGAGGAGTAAACCAAACGATAGACGATAAAGGTTTTGTCGATGGGGCGTTCGGAGAAAATGGCTTATCGTCTAATATTGAAAATCATGATTTTAATAATGCCATTGTCAATTATGATTTATATAAAAATTATAGAAATAAAGATATTAATCATTGTGAAAGAAAAATCAAAGGTATCGCCTTTTTAGACTGTAATAATAACGGTAAGTACAATAATAGTGAAAGCCTACTCGATAGTGTTGCCATTACTTTAGAAAACGAAAATGAAATCCTTGACAATACTTTCACCGATAAAAACGGTAATTACCAATTTACAAATATTAAAAACACTCCAGGTAGCCAGCTAAGAGTAACTGTGAAATTGCCTAATAATTTAGTATATACAAAACAGCTACCTTTAAGAAATGTAAAAGCTAACCATATCAAAGATTCAAAATCCGATTGGTTTGATTTGAATGATGAAAATACAATAGTTAATGTAGGATTTAATGATGACTTAGCACCTATTTTTACAGGAATTCCTTCTTCTCAAACTATTGGTTGTAATGCAGAGTTACCCAATTTTGAAGTTAATGCTACCGATAACCGTGCAATTACTAAGTTTATTGCTGACACCATATTTTGGAAAAGTAATGAAATAACGGACTCCATCATGGTAAAATGGTTTGCTCAAGATGACTGCAACAACGTTAGTTCTGATTCTGTTGTTTTTCATGTTGCAAAACCAACTTCTATAAACATTATAGCAGACAATATTATACAGTGTGTTTCTAATTCGACTTCTTTATCCACAGATTTATTACCTACAGAAAATAACTTTAGTTATAAATGGACTACCGACATAGGTGTACTGGATAATAATACATCTGCAACACCTACATTGAGCGTCACTGGTGGTCAAGAAGCTAACATAACATTAGTCATTACTGAGCCCAATTCATGTACTTACAAAACTTCAAAAACAATACAAATTGACACTGGAAATGTCAATGGTTCAATAATTGGAGATTCTATTTACTGTGAAAATGAGACCATAAGGCTAGAAGCATTGGGAGGTACAAAATTTGAATGGTCAGACCAAGAAAATAACATTATTAGTGACAGCAATGTTTTTATTATTAATGCTGCAAAACTCATTCATAATAGAACATTTTCTGTACATATTTCTGATACAAATAATTGTTCTAGTGTTATCTCAAAAGATATTACGGTTAGAAGAAGTGGTACACCTTCTGCTAATTATCCTAAATCTGTTTGTGAAGGTAAAGAAGTAGTATTAGAAGCAAGAGGCTTAGCTAGCACTACTTACGAATGGTCAGGTCCTAATGGATTTACTTCCAACTTACAAAACCCTAGCGTCGAAGATAAGTTTTTAGAAGCAGGTAATAATCAATTCACTTTAACAACCACTCCTCTATTAGGATGTGCAGGTAATTCTATTTTTAATATTGAATACAAGAAAGTAGATAACATTAGCATTGAAGGAGATACTGCTATTTGTTTGGGTTGTGAATTAAACCTTGCTGTTAATGGCGGAACATCGGTATTTTGGAAAGGGCCTAATCAATTCTTTTCTTTTGACAATACTGTTATTATTGAAAGTATGGATGAAAACCAAACAGGGACATATACTGCTGAAATTACAAGTGCTAATTCATGTCAAATAATTAAGAAAGTCAATATAACTATTCTTGATGACGAAAATTCCGATGACGAAAATTCCGATGACGAAAATTCTGATGACGAAAATTCTGATGACGAGAATTCTGATGACGTAAATTCTGATGACGAGAATTCTGATGACGAGAATTCTGATGACGAGAATTCCGATGACGAGAATTCCGATGACGAGAATTCCGATGACGAGAATTCCGATGACGA
>CALAJP010000038.1 GCA_937922815.1 uncultured Saprospiraceae bacterium | reverse complement strand
TCATTCTTATCAAATTTTATCGTCAAGTTTCCTACATCAATTCCAAGCCTTGTCATTCCCAAAAAATATCCAAACTCATTTTCAGTTTCAAAATTAGGTTTACCTAACAATCCTATTATTTCCGACTTATTTTTCCCAATTAATTCATGCTTATTACGTAAACTATTCATCATATCCCAACGAAGTGACCACTCTTCCTCAGATTGCTTCCAATTTTTCCACTTTTCAGAGACAAATTTTTCATGAGCAATCTTTCCTTTAAGGCTAAATCCAATTAAAATTATCGCTCCAAAAATCAAAAATTTATATTTACTTTTTCTTATCATCCATGTTATTGTGTTCTAAACCTCTTTCAACAACTCTAATTCTTTAGCTGTTTTACTTACCACAAATTCGGTAATCTCAAAATTGGCTAATTCGTATTTTTTGAAAGGGTCTTTTTCCAAAATTTTCTCCAACTTCTCTTTTGAAGCAATATTTGATAAAATAACACCACCAGTTCTTGGTACTTTCTTTCCCGATGCCAAAAAAGTACCTTTTTCATATTCTTCATTCAGAAATTCGATATGAGCCTCAATGTGTTCTTCTACCTTTTCTATTTCTACTTTGTAAGTGATATCTATTATGAACATTTATTTTTTAATTGATATTAAGAATCTTATTCAGCCACAACATCAGAAACAGGCTCTTCTTTCTTCTCTTCTTTTAATGCAAAAACAATTTCTTTTTTCACCAAAGTAGCCACAATTTCTCCATCCGCAGGGAATCTATCTGCAATAATTTCCTTCGACAAAGGATTAACAATCATTGTCTGTAAAACTCTTTTTAATGGTCTTGCCCCAAATTGTGGGTCATATCCTCTATCAATCAATAAGTCTTTGACGTCATCAGATAATGAAAGAGTTAATGATTTCTTGGCTAATAATTTATGAATAGAACGCATCATTAAGCCCATAATTTTACCAATTTCGGGTTTAGTCAGCGGCAAGAACATGATTTTCTCATCAATACGATTCAAAAATTCGGGACGAAGTTCTTCTTTTAATAAATCTATAATTTCGCCTTGAGTGGTTTCAATAATATCTTCTCGATGCTCCTCTCCTACCGATTCTAAATCTTCAAAATTTTCAAGAATCGTCATCGCTCCCATATTGGAAGTCATAATAATAATAGTATTTCTAAAATCAACTTTCCTTCCTTTGGAATCCGTTAATCTTCCATCATCTAACACTTGCAATAAAATATTGAAGGTATCGGGATGTGCTTTTTCTATCTCATCTAACAAAACAATTGAATAAGGTTGTCTCTTCACTGCCTCTGTCAACTGTCCTCCCTCATCATAACCCACATAACCTGGAGGCGAGCCCACCAAACGAGAAACGGAATGTTTTTCTTGATATTCACTCATATCAATACGAATAATAGCATCTTCATTATCAAACAGCACTTCTGCCAATGCCTTTGCTAATTCTGTTTTTCCTACTCCCGTAGGGCCTACAAAAATAAATGAACCTATCGGCCTTTTACTATCTTGTAAACCTGCTCGACTTCTCCGAACTGCATCACTCACCGCCTGAACCGCGACATCTTGACCGATTAATCGTTTCCCTAATTCTTCTTCCAATTTCAATAGGCGATCTTTCTCAGAACGCATCATCTTTTGAAGTGGAATTCCTGTCCATCTGGAAACAACCTCAGCTATATCATTTGAGCCTACTTCGTCAGAAGTAAATCTCATTTCTTGGGCTAAATTATGTAGTTTTTCTTCCGAAACCATCAAAGCTGCCTGTTTCAATTTCATATCGTTATAACGAATTTCAGCAACTTTATCAAATTCATTATTTTTTTCGTACTCTTCAGACTTAATTTTTAAATCCTCAATATCGTCTTTGATACTTCTTATTTCATCAATAAGCTTTTTTTCATTCGTCCAAGCAGAAAACATCGTATCTAGTTTTCCTTGCTCGTTAGCAATTTCAGCAGTTAAAAGTTCTACCTTTTCGGTATTATTTTCTTTTTTAACAGCTTCTTTTTCAATTTCTAATTGGCGAATTTTTCTTTGTTGTTCATCAATTTCATCAGGAACCGAGTCTAGTTCCATTCTCAATCTTGCAGCAGATTCGTCAATTAAATCAATCGCTTTGTCTGGTAAAAATCGATCACTAATATATCTAGATGAAAATTCAGCAGCAGCTACGAGTGCTTCGTCAAGAATTTCAATTTTATGATATTTTTCATATTTCGTCTGAATCGCTCTTAAAATAGAAATAGTCTCAGGAATAGTCGGTTCAGGAATTACAATATTTTGAAATCTACGAACCAACGCCTTGTCTTTCTCAAAATATTTTTGATATTCATCTAAAGTAGTTGCTCCTATCGTTCTAATTTCTCCTCTTGCCAAAGCAGGTTTTAGAATATTAGCCGCATCCATTCCTCCATTTCCTCCGCCTGCACCAATCAATGAATGAATTTCGTCAATAAACAAAATCACATCTCCATTAGCATTTTTAACTTCTTTAATTACTGCTTTTAAACGCTCTTCAAATTCGCCTTTATATTTAGCACCTGCGATTAGGTTGGTGATATCGAGAGTATATATTTTTTTTGACAATAGATTTTCAGGAACATCCGCTTTTACAATTCTCCAAGCGATGCCTTCTACAATTGCCGTTTTTCCAACTCCTGGCTCTCCAATTAAAAGTGGGTTATTTTTCTTTCTTCGAGATAGGATATGTAATAATCTTCGTATTTCATCATCTCTACCAATAATAGGATCAAGTTCTCCAGATTCAGCCTTGTCGTTCAAACAAACCGCATATTTGTCTAACACATTATAACTTTCTTCAGCAGTTTGGTTTTCTACTTTAACTCCTTTTCTCAATTTTCTAATTGCATCCGCTAAGGAATCAATCGAAATTCCATTTTCTTTCAAAATTGAACTGGTCATATCTTCTCCAGCTACAATTCCTAATAAAATCAACTCAATACTGATAAATTGGTCGCCAAATTTAGCCATCGAACGTTTAGCATACGCCAAAGTACGATTCGCTTGATTTGATAAATATTGCTTTTGCTCTGACTGTACACGGGGCAAAATTCTAATACTAGCGTCTATTTTATCAAGAAGGGCTTTTTTATTAACTCCCATTTCATCTATCAAAAAATCAAATACGTGTGGATCTGTCTCTGAAATACCTTTCACCAAATGTGCGGTATCCACTACTTGTTGTTGGAATGCTTTTGCAATTTCTTGAGCTTTGAGAATAGAATCTTGAGCTTTTATAGTAAAGTTATCGTAGGTCATTGAGTTGTTTTGCAATGGATTAAGTAAAAATAATCATTCCAAAGTTAATAAATTTCAATAGAATTAATGTCGTTAAATCAGACGAAATTGTCGTATAATTCTACATATAGTGATTACAAAACAAAAAAGGAGTTACCACCCACTGGTAACTCCCGCAATTTATTTATTTGAGTATTTGTTTGAGTAAATTAGTTTTTACATTCATCTTTCAATAACTCAAAATCATCGATAGAGTTGATTGTAGATGTAGTACTATCTCTTTTGATTACTTCGATTGGGAAAACAGGCTCAGGTCTCTCTTCACTTTCTTTCGCTGACATAAATAAAGTCTTCAAATCTTCTTTGTTTGCGATATCATAAGTTTCATCTTCGAAAGAAAACTGAACTGGATATACAATTTGGAAGCATCTTTTCATT
>CALAJP010000037.1 GCA_937922815.1 uncultured Saprospiraceae bacterium | reverse complement strand
GGAAATAGCCGTAGCTACGCTGGTTACTGACCGAGCTTTATTGTTGTATGGCATACCGGGGACTGGAAAATCGTGGGTTTCTGAACATTTGGCTGCGGCTATTACGGGAAATTCGACTTTATTAATTCAAGGTTCTGCAGGTCTCAATGACGAGTCAATTAAATATGGGTGGGATTATGCTCAACTACTTTCCAAAGGCCCCAGCGAAGGTGCGTTGGTGAAATCACCTGTCATTAGAGCAATGGAAACAGGGAAAATGGTTCGTATTGAGGAGTTGACAAGGATTCCTTCGGAAGTTCAAGATAATTTGATTACCGTTTTGTCTGAAAAATCAATGGCGATAAATGAATTAAATACAGAAGTTCAAGCATTGCGAGGGTTTAATTGTATTGCAACGGCAAATAATAGAGATAAAGGCGTTAATGAACTTTCGGGAGCCTTGAAAAGAAGGTTTAATACCGTTATTTTACCCTTACCAAAAACAGAAAAAGAAGAATTGAATATCGTCATGCAACGAGTGAATAGCATGTCTAAAAATATGGATATTCCTATTGAAAAACCGATTTTGGAAGTAGTCCAAAAAGTAGTTCGGATTTTTAGAGAATTACGAACAGGCGAAACAATAGATGGTGCTACTAAAATAAAAATGCCATCGGGTACGCTGAGCACTGCCGAAGCTATTTCTGTGATGAATCAAGGTTTGGTCATGGCTTCTTTCTTTGGAAGTGGAAGCGTTTCGGCTAACGATATTGCTTCTGGATTGGTGGGGGCAATTGTTAAAGACCCTGTTCAAGATAAGGTGGTTTGGGAAGAATATTTGGAAATGGTGTTGAAAAAAAGAGAGGGCGAGCAGGATATTTATGAGGCTTGTAAAGCAACACTTTAAAAGATGAAAATGGAAAAAGAGGAGACTTTAGATTTGATTTTGAAAGGAGTAAAAATTACTCCAAAATTTAGAGAAAAAACACTAACTTTTATTCAGACTTATGGACTGAAAGATAATTTTGATAATGAAGGAAATTCATTTCAAAAAGAAGTTTTTATCGCTATTTGGTCATGGGTAAATCAACAAAAAACAATAACTCATTTTACTGAAATTGCGGTTTTGGTAGATTGGATGAAAGCTAATCCCGTCAAGGGGCTTTATTCGGCATTGTGGCAACAACAAATAGATTTGAAATTTGCAGCAAAAGATAAAAAGTCTTTGTACTTAATGGCTATTTTATTTGAGAATCAATGTTTGCCTCAATTCGAACAATTAATTCATAGCTTTATTAAATCGTCACGTCATGCGATGGTTACTTATGTGTTGGATTTGTTAGGCTTTATTCAAACTTTTGCTTCGGCAAGGTTGCTCGTTTCTATTTATAATCAATATCATAAAAAAAAGCATTCCGTAGGACAAAAATCAAAATATCATTTGCTAAGATTGGCTTGGTTGAGAAAACAAGATTATCTCGAATTTTTAGATGATTTGATGCCGAATTTTGGGTTTGATAATGTTTACCGAAATATAGAAACGGACAAGGAAACAATAACCGTTTGGTTAAACGAAAAATACAATTTTGTTTTTCAAAGAGAGAGCGGTGTCATGCAAAAAACAGCTCCTAAAATTATCTCAGAATCGATTATTTCCGAATTAAAAGCACATCAAAAAGAAATTAAAAAAGTAGCTAAATACGAACCCCTTAAACTCGAAGAAGCGATGATAGTGGGGCGAAAATGGGATATTGAAAAATGGGAATCTCAATTTTTATCGCATCCGTTATTTGGGCTCTTGGGACAGCAATTGATTTGGGGGCTTTGGAATAAAGCGAACGAACTGATTTGTAGTTTTCGAATAGATGAAGATTTTGAACTGTTAAATGTAGAAGAAGATGAAATTGATTTAGCTGAGGGAACTGATATCAGAATTATACATCCTATTCAGTTGGAGAACGAAGAAGTCGAAGAATGGAAAAGTATCTATTTTGAAAATGATAAAGAACCGCTTTTTAACCAATTAAATAAACCATTTTATCAATTAAATAAAGAAGCAGAAAGTAGGGAATTTGTTTGGTTAGCCGATTACGATTCGGTGTTAAATTCGACAGAGATTAAAAATTATTTTGAGAAACGAAATTGGGATAAAATTCAAACCTATGGAGGCTTTTTGTCTTTCGAAAAAACCTTTCATAGTTTAGATTTAGTAGTGGAATTAAAATGCGAAAACGTATTGGCTTTTTATAATAATAATCCCGCTAGTTTACTTTCGTTGACGGTCAAAGATATTAAACGAACCAAACGAATATTGCTCAAAGATATTCCTTCTATTTTGTTTAGTGAACTCATGGCTGATGTATTGAATGTGATAGGAAATCCTAAAATTGATGTAATCGAATGGAATTAAAAGTATTAGGTATTCGGCATCATGGAGTAGGTTCGGCAGGTCAGATGCTTGACCAATTAAAGGAATTTAATCCTGATAGAATTATCGTTGAAGGGCCTCACGAATTAGATGATTTGGTGGCTCGTTACGATTTGTCGAGGTTTAAACCACCTGTCGCTGCCTTAATTTATAATACCAAACTTCTCAAACAATCTACTTTTTACCCCTTTGCGGTTTTTTCTCCCGAATGGCAGGCCTTACTTTTTGGACAAAAAAATAACATTAGTGTTCGAATGGCGGATTTACCTGCTAAAAACTACTTTGGTTTAATCAACCAAGAAGAAAAACCTTCGTCACCCACTGCTTTTAGCATGAAACATTTGGCGAAAGCAGCAGGTTATGACAACCATGATGAATGGTGGAATCGTTATTTCGAAGAACCATTTGCCAATGATAGTAATGGACATTTTGATGCCGTTATGATGATGATGCAAGCGTTACGGAATGCGAACGATGATATTGAGAATGGAGATATAGAAAATAGACGTAGAGAAGCATTTATGAGGCAAGCTATTCGTGAAGCTGAACAAAATAAATGCGAACGGGTAGTTTTTGTTTGCGGTGCATATCATGGGCCTGCTTTGTTGAATTATGATGATAAAAATGTAATTAAAAACGATAAAAAACTATTATCCAAATTACCCAAAACTCCAATTACGGCAACGTGGATTCCATGGAGTAATACTCGATTGAGTTGGCATTCTGGCTATGGTGCGGGTATAAAATCACCTGGTTGGTATCATCATTTGTGGAAAAATCCTGAAGATAATGGCGAAAAATGGATGGTTAGCGTAGCTCAAATATTTAGAAAAAATAAAAAAGATATTTCTGCTGCTCATATTATCGAATCGATTCGTTTGGCTCAGGCTTTAGCCAGTATGCGGCAAAAAGAAAGACCTTCATTAATTGAATTTGAAGATGCCATTAAGTCCGTTATGCTAATGGGAGGAGATGTTTTTCTGAATTATATCAATGAAGAATTAATCATTGGTAATGAGTTTGGAAAAGTACCCAAAGAGGCTTTAGATATTCCGATTCAAGTCGATTTTGAAACCAAACGAAAAAGGTATAGGCTCAAAGTAGGGGAGAAGCGAAAGGAATTGAAATTAGACCTTAGGACAGAAAGAGGCTTAGAGAAAAGTATTTTTCTTCATCAATTAGTGTTGTTGGAAGTCGCTTGGGGAGAATTGGTTTCGTCAGATGGAAAAGGCTCGTTTAAAGAAATTTGGTATTTGAATTGGTCTCCGAATGTGATTTTGAATATTATTGATAAGGGAATTTGGGGCAACACGATTCAGATTGCTGCGGAAAACTATTTGAACCATTTGGTTGAAAATGAAACAGAGATTGCCAAAATATCGGACTTGTTATCTGCTGCTATTAGATGTGAATTATACGATTCTATTCCTTTAATTGTTAATAAAATAAAGAAGTTATCAAATTCGAACGCAACTGTAATTCAACTGATTCAGACCATTTTGCCTTTGATGAATGTAGTTCGTTTTTCTTCGGTTCGGCAGACCGATGCGGACGTGATTTATGATTTGATAATTAATTTGATGGAAAAAACGAGTATTGGTTTGCCAACGGCTTGTTTAGGTTTGTCAACGACGCATGGACTTGATATGTTTGAAGCTATTTCTCAACTTCATTCCAACGTTCGTTTCTTGAAAAATACGGAAATTACGAAACAGTGGTTTGAGGCATTAGAAAAAGTGGCAAAAGAAAAGGAAAATGTGCCTTCCATTTTATTAGGCTGTACTTATCGCCTGTTATTCGAAGAACGTATTTTTACTCGAGATTATACCATCAAAGGCTTGAGTCTAGCCCTTTCATCTTCACAAAACCCTGACAAGTCTGCGGCTTGGTTAGAAGGTTTTTTGAGAGGGAGTGTACTTATTTTGATACTGGATTATCAATTATGGAACGCTATTTTTAGTTGGATAAATGCATTAGATGAAGATGATTTTGAATTTATTTATCCATTGATGCGAAGAACTTTTTCAAGATTCAAATCCAATGAAAGAAAGCAAATTGGCGAAAAAGCAGCTTTCGATTTAGGAAAAAAACAAAAAATAGTATCGGTAGCTGATAAATATGATTCGGAAAGAGAAGAAGTCGCTTTAAATTTAGTTTTCTCAATGTTGAAAAAATAGAAGATGGACAAGAATCAAGAAATATTAATTCGATGGAGAAAAATTCTCGGAGGGGGAGAGGCTGATGGCACAGAAGAAGAATTGGAAGGAGAAGATTTGCAAAAAGACCAAATGTTGGACGCTTTGTATGAATTTGACAGTAGAGGTTCTTTTGAATATCAAAAACCAGAGAGCAAAAAAAAGCAAGCGGGCAAAAGTTCTTCTGCCCCTGGGATTGCTCGTTGGTTGGGTGATATTCGTAGATATTTTCCAACACCATTGGCTACGATGATTCAGAATGATGCACTGGAAAAACCTCCTTTGAAAAAAGCGATGTTGATGGACCCTGAAATTCTGAAAGAGTCCAAACCTAATATCGAATTGGTGGCTACCTTGATGGAAATGAAGGATTTAATTCCTGACGAAACGAAGCATACGGCTCGCTTGGTAGTAGCAGAATTGGTGAAAGAATTGGTGAAACAAATGGAAGTTGATTTGGTGCAGGCGATTCGTGGAGCTTTGGCAAAGAGTATTAAAAATTTCCGTCCTCAAAAGAATGAGATTGATTGGAATAACACCATTCTTAAAAATTTAAAACATTATCAACCCAAATATAAAACGGTAATTCCTGTTCAGAAAATTGGATTTTCGAGAAGAAATCGAAAGAAATTAAAGAGAGTAATGCTTTGTCTTGACCAATCAGGGTCTATGGCTTCTTCGATTGTTTATGCAGGAATAATGGCTTCTGTTATGGCAAAAATTCCTGCGATGGAAACTCAACTCTATCTTTTTGATACTGAAATTGTGAATGTGACAGAGGAATTAGATAACCCAGTTGATTTATTATTCGGCATCCAACTTGGAGGAGGAACTTATATTAATAAAATGCTCGCTCATGTTTGTAATGAAATCACAAATCCTGAAGAAACGGTTTTAGTATTAATTACCGATTTGTACGAAGGAGGTTCTTTTGATGAAGTGTTGATGCATTGTGAGAATTTGATAAACTTGGGTGTTAAAATCATTACTTTATTGGCTTTGGATGACGAAGGAACCACCTCATACTCACATACCAACGCCAAAAGTTTAGCTGCATTGGGAGTCCCTACTTTTAGTTGTACACCCCAATTATTCCCTTCTATGATGGCAAAAGCATTATCTGGAAATGACCTACAGACTTGGGCTTCTGAAAATAATATTGTACTAAGTTAATAACAGTCTTTTACGCTATGATTATAAAAGTTATCTTTGTGGGCTGAAAGTCTGAATAGCTTTCGATTTAATAATTTTTGTAGAAGAAATAATATGCCAAAGAGTAATTTTATTGACCACGTTAGGATTTTATGTGTTTCGGGAAATGGAGGATCAGGTTCTACTCACTTTAGAAGAGAAAAGTATGTAAGTCATGGTGGCCCTGACGGTGGTGACGGAGGTAGAGGTGGACATATTATTTTGAGAGGAAATCGAAATATTTGGACATTATTAGCATTCAAATACCAAAAACATATCCGAGCAGGACATGGTTCTTCGGGGTCGAAAAGTCAACGCTCAGGAGCATTTGGAGAAGATGTAATTTTGGAAGTGCCTCTAGGGACTGTTGTCAAAGATGGGGAAACGGGGGACTTTGAATTTGAGATTACCAGCCACGGAGAAGAAGTGATTTTGATGAAAGGCGGTAGAGGTGGTTTAGGAAACATGAATTTCAAAACAGCAACTCATCAAGCTCCCAAATATTCTCAAACAGGAGAAGAAGGAGAAGAAGGTTGGAAAGTTTTAGAGCTGAAAATATTAGCAGATGTAGGCCTAGTAGGTTTTCCAAATGCAGGAAAATCGACACTTTTATCTGTTTTGACGGCTGCTAAACCTAAGATTGCAAATTATGCTTTTACGACTTTAACACCCAATTTAGGAATCGTAAAATATAGAGATACCCGCTCTTTTGTGATTGCCGATATTCCAGGGATTATTGAAAAAGCACACGAAGGAAAAGGCTTAGGGCATCGTTTTTTAAAGCATATTGAAAGAAATGCGGTATTATTATTTATGATTCCTGCCGATACGGATAGCATTATAAAAGAGTATAATGTTTTATTAAACGAGTTGGCTCAATTCAATGAAGAATTATTGGATAAACCACGTTTTTTAGCCATCACCAAAAGCGATTTAATTGATGATGAATTGAAAGAAATGCTTACCGCAGAATTACCAGAAGGTGTTCCATATCAATTTATTTCATCGGTTGCTCAAAACGGGTTATTAGAATTAAAAGATAGTTTATATACGATTATTAACAAAAAGTTTGATTTTAGTTAAATTTTTACGGTAAAATATCATTTTGGTATTTTTAATAGACAATATTACGAATTGGATTGTATGAGAGAAAAAACAGGAATTTTTATTTCAATCAAGGAAAGCACGGAATCTAATACCCATAGGTATTAAGATGAGTACTTGACGAAGAGTGAAGTAAAAAGAACATTTTTAA
>CALAJP010000036.1 GCA_937922815.1 uncultured Saprospiraceae bacterium | reverse complement strand
GAATCCGTCTCCCTACGGTCGCCCGGACTCAGAACCCGGGCTAAAGCGCAATTCCAAAAAAAATTTTATCGCTTCGCGATATTTTTTTGAAACTGCGTTTAGCCCAGTTCCGTTGTGCGTCACTTGAAAAAAAACTTTATCTTTCTCTAAATCTGATAAATGGCACAATTTAGCTATTGCATGGTTCTTTTGGCAATTTAACATTGAAAGACTAGAGCATTATATTTGATACACCGCCTAAAATTTAAAGTCCAAGTGATTATTGTATAAGGGATAATTATCCATCGAATTAAATTCAACATTTTTTTTGTTTCAAATCTGCTTTTAAAAAACAATTCGATAAGTATTAAAGTCAGAATTATTGGAATCATACAGTTTATTAGATTTACGTCAATTATTTCAATAATCCTTTTATATAATGTTCTTCTCTGAATTTTTTTCAAATTGCTTACAACTTATTTATACCCACGCAAAATACAAAATCTTGCTCTTTTTCAATTTAATGGATAGGGTTAAGATTTTGCCAATTTAAATTCTCGAGATAGACGATTTTATACATTGTTTTATCTCGTATAGAAAGACAATCTTTCTCCTTTTTGATTATGGTTAAAAATACCTTTATTAAAAGCTAAGTGTCCATTTACAAAAGTTTTTTCGACACATGATTTAAATTCTTTTCCTTCAAATGGAGACCAATTACATTTATAATAAACATTTCGTTTGCTTACTGTCCAAGGTTTGTTTAGGTCAAATAAAACCAAATCGGCAGCATAACCTTCACGAACGTAACCACGATTCTTTATTTTGAACAAATCGGCAGGAGCGTGGCACATTTTGCGGACAAGGGTTTCTAAATTAATTTTTCCTTGATGATACATTTCTAGCATCATTACTAAGGAATGCTGAATCAAAGGCACGCCCGAAGGAGCAGATAAATATGGATTTTGTTTTTCTTCCCAAGTATGAGGTGCGTGGTCTGTCGCTACCACATCTAATTTATCTTCCTTTAAAGCATTTAGAAGAGCAATTTGGTTTTTTTGTTCTTTTATCGCTGGATTGCATTTAATTTGCGAACCTAATGTTTTATAGTCATTTGAATTGAACCACAAGTGGTGAACACAGACTTCAGCAGTGATTTTCTTTTCTTCCAACGGAATATCATTCCTAAATAATTCCAATTCTTTTTCGGTAGAAATATGAAGAATATGAAGTCTTGTATCGTGTTTTTTAGCCAATTCTACTGCCAATGAGGAGCTTAAATAACAACCTTTTTCATTTCGGATAATGGGATGTTCAGCAATAGGAATTTTTTCTCCATACAATTGCATTGCCTTTTTTAGATTGAGTTTTATCGTTTTTTCGTCCTCGCAATGAGTTGCGATTAGCAAGGGCACGTTTTTGAATAGATTTTCGAGAATTTGAGGAGCATCGACTAACATATTTCCTGTGCTCGAACCCATAAAAATCTTGACCCCACAAACATTTTCTCCGTCTGTTTTCAAAACCTCCTCCAGATTTTCATTCGTAGCCCCCATAAAAAAAGAGTAATTGGCTAAAGAAACTTTCTTTGCTATCTCATATTTATCTTGTAGTAGTTCTTGGGTGTCGGCAATTGGTTTGGTATTAGGCATTTCCATGAAACTGGTTACTCCACCCGCAACAGCCGCTGCCGCTTCGGATTGTATATTTGCTTTATGGGTTAGACCAGGTTCTCTAAAATGCACTTGGTCGTCAATAATGCCGGGAATCAAGTGTTTTCCCGTACCGTCGATTTCCTTTAGTGCGGGTTCTGATATGATAGGTGCAATTTTAGCAATCAGATTGCCTTTTATGGCAACGTCAACTGTTTTTATGATTCCTTCGTTAACTAAATTTACATTTTTTATTATATAGTCATTCATTAGTGTGCTGTATTTGTATATGTAGTATGTTTTTTATTTTCTTTTGTATGTACGAAAGGTATGGTTATATTCATTTTTTTCGTCCGCACTATGCGATTTTTTATGAGTGAGTTCCCATTCATTTTTATCCCAAACGGGAAAAAATATATCGGCATCTGGAATTTCTACATCGACTTGGGTAATAATCAACTTGTCAAGATAGGGCATAAAAGTTTCGTAAATTTGCCCACCGCCTATTATGAAAACTTCGTCAGTTTCTGTTTGTGAAGCTAATTCTAAGGCTTCTTCAGGGTTGCTACAGATTAGACAATTAGAAACGATAAAAAAAGGGTCTCTTGTCAGTATGATGTTGGTTCTTTTGGGGAGTGGTTTTCCGATAGACTCAAAACATTTTCGACCCATAATTATGGGGTGGTCAAGAGTTTGTCTTTTGAAAAATTTTAAATCGTTGGGAAGGTACCACGGCAGTGTATTGTCTTTCCCTATTTCATTGTTTTTTCCAATAGCTACGATTCCAGTTATTATCATGCGAATATTAAAATAATTTATTCAAACTCAATTTTAAATACGAAACGGTAATATAAGATAATTCAATTAAAATATTGTTTAACACATATCATAATTAAGTGTTAATGTATGAATTTTTTCGACTAATAAAAACTAGATAATTTTAAGGTTCCAACCAATGCATCGTATCGCTGGCCTGGGGGCTTGTGATATAGAAAAATATGATAAAAATTCTCTGTTAGGGTTCTATTATGTTCAAAAACATCAAAATGAATATTTCCTTTTTTATCTTTGACAACATACAAGTAATTGTAAAAGCCTTGTTTTAAAAATGACCAAATTTCATATTGATTATAATCATAATTGTATTCTAATTTGAAATTATCATTTAATTCGAAATTGGTAATGCCTCCCCAAATATAAACAGACTCTCCTTTGGGTAATGGAAAAGGAGCTTCTAAAGAGAAGAATGCATCTAAATATTCGTTACGATACTGAAATTCGTCAATTTCTTTAGTTATCAAAGGAACAAGTATCGAATCTGTATTATTGGTATTAATTCTATCACTAATGACAAAATCTCCATTGACATCGGTATAAAAACCACGATTGTTTTGTCGGCTTAAATCCTTAAAAAGTTCTACTTCAATTCCATCATTAAATCGGGTAATATTTTTAACATCAGGGCTTACATCATTGATATTTCTTAGGTCGAGATTTCTAAATTCGGACATACCATTAAATAAATGTTTTCCAAATGTTCCAAAAATAAAATACTCTCTACGCTCAAAATCTGCTTTGGCGTTATAAATCGCGTTTTTCCAATTGGCGTTTTGCATTATGGTAGCAGAAATATCTTGTATCATTACATCGTTAGCTTCGGGTTTTGATACATTAAATATAACTTCTTGATAAGAATTTCTAATGTCAACTTCGGGTGAATTTGGAGTTTCAACTTCTCCTGTAATGCTAAATTTATGGTCTAAAACCATAAATCTTTTTACCATAATCAAGTTCTCTGTACCTGCTTCGTAGAGCACTAATATATAGTTCCCTGATAATTTTAATTGGATTTGTTCATTAGGAATTTCTTCTTGATAATGCACATAAGGAACTCTCGAATTCATCGAACTTTGGTAATGCATCAAGCTTCTGGTCGTAAATTCTTTTATATATTCAAATTGTCGAATAGACGAAATTTTCCAATCGGCAGTACAGTGAAAAACCGTATATTCATAATCGCCTAAATCTTCATTAAAATCATCAAAAGACAGAACTAGCGGTAAACCTCCGCCCAATTTAAGTATAGGAGGCGTACCTATTTGAACATTTTTTACATCAAACTGAACCGTTTTAAGATTAGAATCATAGGTTTTATCTTCGGTACTTATCTTTTCCCATTGCCCCCAACTATTTGGTATTAGCACCAAAATCATCATTGCGGTAAGTGAAATTTGAATAAATAATTGTTTTTGTAGAGAAAGTTGCATCATAAGTTTTTATGTTTTCGTCCAAATTACGAAACGTAATATTCGCATTTTTTATTATCTTTTAAAAATGGAATCGAGAATAGATATTAAATAAAACTTAAAGCATCAAATGAATGGGAAATAGCTCAATGTCTGTAAAGCAATTTTGGAAAGGTAGAAAATCAACTCATCATTCAAAACCGCAGTATTGGCATCAAGCCATAAATTGTATTTCTATTAATGAGTGGAAAAGAACTAGTAGAAAGTCTATTGGGATTTTAGGCTATGCTTGTGACGAAGGCGTAAAAAGGAATCAAGGAAGGGTAGGAGCTATTGATGGACCCAATGCCATTCGCTCGAAAATGGGGTCTTTGGCTTTTCATTTGGAAAATAAAGAATTATTTGATTTTGGAAATGTGTACTGTAATGATGACGATTTGGAAAATTGCCAAACTGAATTTGCTTCTAAAGTAGAAAAATTATTATCTAATAATATTTTTCCTATCGGAATTGGTGGCGGACACGACATCGCTTTTGCACATTTCTCTGGCATTTGGAATAGTGTTAAATCAACAACGAATCGAAAAATAGGAATCATTAATTTTGATGCTCACTTAGATTTGAGACCATTGTTGGGGCGTGCAAACTCTGGAACGCCATTTAATCAAGTATTTTCAAAAATGAAAACGGAAAATGAAACGGTAAAATATTTTGCTATCGGCATTCAAAAACTATCTAATCCTCCAGAATTATTTGAAATCGCGAATGAAAACAACGTAGATATTGCCTTTTTAGACGAATGCCATTTTAATGAAAATAATCTAAACTCGTTAAAGGATAGGATAGTAAGGTTTTCTGAACAGGTAGACTATATTTATGTTACCATTGATTTAGATGGGTTTTCTTCTGCCTATGTTCAGGGAGTTTCTGCTCCTTCTCCTTTTGGGTTTACACCAGAATTTGTAATTGAAGTATTAAGGAATATTTTTGAAACTCAAAAAGTAATTTCCTGCGATTTAGCTGAAATGAATCCTGTTTATGATCAAGACCAATTGACCGCAAAATTGGCGTCAAATTTAATAGGTAGAATGGCAGAATGGGTTTAAATTATTCGATACCAGAGCCTTTGCCTTCAATTCTATCTACCTCTGCCTTTGAACCTAACCTAAAAAAAATAGGAGTGTCTGTTTTCTTTTCTAAATTTGCTTCTATTTTGCAAAAAATAGGTAGTGAAGAAACAGAATAAGGTTTTTGGATAGGTGAACTGGGCGATAAGGTTTCTGAGCTACTTAAAAACAACTCTTTTAACGTTGGAAGATTCAAAGAATCAGCATTAGTAGTTAATTGAGCATTGCTATTGAATGCAAAAAGTAAGAACAGGAATATTACTATCAATTTTAGTGTATTCATATTAAGGTTTCTTTTAGCATTTTTATAAAATTTTCTTTCGAAGCACTGTATGTAATTTTAACGGTATTGGCATCGGGCAATTGGTTGTTATAATCTATAACGGTTTGACCACGATTAATATCTCCTTCGCATATAATTTTAACACCGACAGTAATTGATTTTTTAATACAAGTATCGTTAATGGCTATCGCTGCGGCTAAGGGGTCTGCTATTTCGACACTTTTTTTCCCGTTTTCTTTCCAATTCCATTCTTTTTTTACCGCTTGAATATCTACGGCTATTTTGGCCAAATTGGTATCTAGGTTTCTTAAATTTTCTAAATCTTGATAATCCAGACTAGCCGCTTCCAAGGCAGCATCCCAAGTAATAAGGTGAATGTTTATGCCTGATTCAAAAACAATTTTGGCAGCTTCAGGGTCTGCCCATACATTAAATTCGGATACGGGAGTTATATTGCCTACACTACACGCACCGCCCATGACATAGCAAGTTTTTACCAGTTTAGCCAGTTCGGGTTCTTTCAACAAAACCATTGCGATATTGGTTAATGGGCCTATGGTAAGTAGGTTTATTTCGCCTGCATTTTCTTTGATTATTTTAGGAATAATATCAATAGCGTGACCTTCATTGGGTTTTCGGTTGGTGTGAATCAAATCAACATCTCCCATTCCATCGTTGCCATGTACAAAACTTGCAGATTCGAAAGGTCGTAATAGGTAATCTTTCATACCTATATAAGTAGGAACATCTTTGTTGCACTGCTCGGTTATGAAAAGAGCATTTTTAGTGGTCTGTTCTATTTCAACATTTCCTGCAACGGTAGTAATTGCTTTTACATCAATACTTTCATGTTTTAACATCATCATTATTGCGATAGCATCGTCAGAGGCTGTATCAGTATCAATTATAAAAGGTCGCATTGATATATTTTTAGATAGTAAAGCAAAAGCTATTTTTTACTATTTTTGAATTAAAATATAAATATATGAAACTTAGTTTAGGAATTTCACCATGCCCCAATGATACTTTTATTTTTGATGCCTTGATTAATCATAAAATTGATACGGAGGGTTTAGAATTTGAGGTGTCGTTTCTAGATATTGATGCCTTGAATGAATCTGCTTTTAATAATGAGTTAGATGTGGTTAAGTTGAGTTATTATGCTTATTCGCAAGTATGGGATAATTATAAGTTATTATCGTCGGGTAGTGCATTAGGGCATGGGTGTGGCCCTCTTTTAATTGCCAAAAATGATATTTCTTTTGAAGGGCGGAGCCATAAAATATCTGTTCCTGGTTTGTTTACTACGGCATCATTATTATTTCAATTAGCATACCCGCAAGGACATGAATTGTTGCCTACTTTATTTTCTGAAATAGAAAATGCGGTATTGTCCGAAACGGTTGACGGAGGGTTATTAATTCATGAAACAAGGTTTACCTTTCAGGATTCTGGATTACATAAAATATGTGATTTAGGCGAATATTGGGAAAGTACCTACAATCATCCTATTCCGTTAGGAGGTATCGCTATTAATCAGAAATTTGAAAAACCGCTACAAAAAAAGGTAGAAAGGTTAATACAAAAGTCTTTAGCACATGCTTTTGCCAATAGAGAGTCTGTAATGCCTTTCATTACAAAACATGCTCAAACCATGAAACCTGAAGTTATGAAGGCTCATATTGATTTGTATGTGAATGATTATAGTTTAGATTTGGGTGTTGAAGGTAGAGAAGCGATAGAAACATTATATTCTGTAGCTAAAGAGAAAGGAATTATAGAAAAAAATCCTGAAAATATTTTCGTATAACGAGTCTTTGGCACGGTACTTGCAATATACTTGAATGTAAGTTTTGGTTAAAGTATTGTAAGATTCGTTTTCATGGGCTCGGTTTCGAGCCTTTTTTTATGCCCCAAATTCGACCTTTGATATTTTGAATCATGGCTATTTATCCTTTGATTCAATATTACTCAATAACCAATTTGTAAAATCTTCCAGGTTTTCAAACAAATAATCACATTTAGATTCATCCATTTTATGTCCTTGTTTTACTCCTACTGCTGCACAATTTGCACTTTTGGCCGCAATCATATCTGTATCCGAATCGCCTAAAAAATATGATTTAGAGAGGTCGATATTGAAATCAATAGCCGCTTGGATCAGCATGCCAGGTTTGGGTTTTCGGCAATCACATGCTCTAATGTACTTATGTATGGCTCCTTTTTTGGGGTGGTGAGGACAATAGTAAATACCATCTAATGAAGTATTTTCAACAGAAAGCGTTTTTTCTATTTTGCGATGAATAGCTTTTAGTGTTTTTTCTGTCAAATATCCTCTAGCTATTCCTGATTGATTGGTAATCATAATCACTAAAAAACCCGCTTGTTTTAGTTTGTGTACGGAATGGGCGACATGATTATAAATTATTAATTCTTTTGGTGAACGGATATAACTTTTTTCTACATTTATAACTCCATCTCTATCTAGGAATATAGCTTTATTTTTCATTTTATTTTTTTATAAAAAAAGCCCCCCTTTTCAAGGAGAGCTTTATATTGTTTTATCAAAAGTATGTTTGATTAAAATTTGAGCCTATTAAAATGTGTGTGATCCTTCAGGTCTCAAACTAACTTTTTACCAGAAACTTCCTACAACAATAGCTGTAATGATTAGAAGAATAATAGACAAAATACGGTAGTTTTGATACCAAGGCAAGTCTTTTAATTCTTCGGTTTCAGCCTTAATCATACTAGAAGACCAAATATAATTGTCAAGTTTATCTTCAACTTTACTTCCTTCATCCAATTTCATTTGGTGAGTTTCTTCAGTCGAAGCATCTCTTAAGAATATCTCTTCTTGTTCATTAGTTAATAAACTGGTTATAATATGGAATGCCAAGCACATAATGAATAAGTAAAATGCCATTGTCAAGAAATGAATATCTGTAACGGCTTTTATCCAACCAGCAGGCTCCACACCTTCGTCCAAACCAGCAACATGAAGTTTTAAAGATAACATCGTAATCGCAAATACGAAACCGAATATTAAACTGTAAAAAGAACCATTGCCATTGCCACGTTTCCAAAACAATCCGAGTAAGAATGTAGAAACAGCAGGAGGAGCAGTGTAACTAATCACTAATTGTAAATATTCCCACAAAGAATCAGAAACTTTATCAATAAAAGGAACCCAAGCCGATGCCAAAACTACAAGTATTAATGTTGCTATCTGACCCGAACGAACCAATTGTTTATTGCTTAATTTAGGATTCAATGGTTTGACAAAATCCATGGTAATTAAGGTAGAAGCAGAGTTGAATGTAGCAGAAACACTCGACATCATAGCTGCCATTAAACCTGCAATTACTAAACCTAATATTCCTGTTGGTAATAATTTGAACAGTAAAACAGGGTAAGTCAAGTTAGCACAATTTGCTAAATCATCACAAGGCACCATTTTGGTTGAATCGTTAGGGTCTGGAATTAAATAATTTAATCCAGAAACATCTAATTCAGAATATAATAAAATAGCGATAGTTCCCGGAATTACCATTATAAAAAGTACAGGTAATTTTAATAATCCAGCAAATAAAGCCCCCCATCTACCATGGTTTAAGTCTTTTGCTCCTAAAACACGTTGTACCATGAACTGGTTGTTAGCCCAAAAATAGAAGCCTAAAAGAGGAACCCCTGTAAGTAACGAAATCCAGGGCATGAATTCATCGTCAGACGGTCGAACAAGGCTCATCACTTCGCTCGCATTGCTAGGTGCGTAATGCCCAGCTGCTTTCATTTTTTCAATAGATTTTACTTCCCCAGCTTGGATTTTTTCAGTTAAACTAGCCATCATTTCATCCCAACCGCCACCGAGCTCTTGGAATGCAAAATAGGTCAATAAAATAGAACCGAAAACCAATAATATGGCTTGAATTACTTCTGTCTGAATCACTGAGTTTAGTCCACCTGGTATTGTGTATGCTGCTGCCGCTGCGGCTAATAACATGATGATAATCCAAGAGTCTAGCTCGGGAAATATTAATTTTAATACAATACTACCAACATATAAACCTGCCGCAGTATCTACCATTACATTTCCGACGATGGTGATAAACGAGAAATAATATCTAGAACGCCTATCATACCTCCTTTCTAAGAATTCGGGCATAGTATAAATCCCTGAACGTAAATAGAAAGGGAGAAAAAATATGGCGAAAAAGATAAGAATTATGACGGCGTACCATTCGTAATTATAAACATGAGTATTGGTTTTGAACGCATCTCCTGCCAATCCTACCAATGTACTACTCGAAATATTAGCGGAAAAAAGGGCAATCCCCACTATAGGCCAAGTCATGGATCGTCCCCCTAAAAAGTAATCTTCTGATGAACTTTGTTTTCCATGGTAAAGCCCATAAAGTATAATGACTAAAGCATAGCCCACCATTATACAAATGTCAAGAATGGTTAAGTTTAATTCCATTTGGTAAGTTAATTTTAAATTATTGTGTGTTGTTAAATTGAGTTAATTTAACTGCTTGGGATGGCTAATTTAGCTTTTTTTTGCAATATATTATAACATATTGGCTAATGATTACAATTTATGAACACTGATGTTTCAACAATTTATGATTAGAAACTGTTGTTAGTTAAAATATTGCTGTGAAAATTTTTATTTCAACTCAGGTAAGTGGTTATTATTTAGATTGTATAAAGTCATTCGACTTAGAATTATTCAAAGCACTTTCACCTCCTTTTATGCCTATTAAAATATTGCAATTTGAGGGATCCTCAACGGGGAATATTGTAGAGGTTAAGTTAGGGGTGGGGCGATTGTCTACTAATTGGAAATCTAAAATCACTAATCATGGTAATGACGAAAAAAAAGCTTGGTTTATAGACGAAGGGCTTGTGTTACCATTCCCATTGACTACATGGACGCACAATCACTTGGTGTATAATGTGAATGCTAATACCTGCACTATTGTGGATGATATAAGCTATTCAACTAACTATAAACTATTAGATGTATTGATTTTTCCTATTATGTATTTTACTTTTTGGCTAAGGAAACCCAGTTACAAGAAATACTTTAGCTAACTATAGAAACTACTGATAAAGTTCATTATCCAGTCATCAATACCAAAATATAGAATAACCGTACCGATTATGATGATTCTAATATCGAGTAATCGTACGATGAACAGTAAAAAAAGATATTCTGGAATTGATATCAGAAACCATTCTGTTTTGCCAGAGCTAAAAACCGATTGTTGGATTTGTTTTTGACGAGCAGTTGGGTTTTTTGTAATGCCTATTTTAATAGGAATATTAAGAAAGTGAAATTTATTTTTTTTTGACATTACGAAACGCTCACTTTTATATATTCTATGTAGAATTTTTTCAAGCAATTCGTAAATAGGGTTTATACAATAACACACCATTTTGAATTCTTTCTTCTTTCTACGTCCGATATACAAAACGCCAAACCACCTCGATAAAGTTTGTTTCATCAAATTTAAATTTTAAAGTTGGTTTGTCTTGCTGTGTTGTGTATAAGTTATATACTTTGTTTTTCTTTAATTAGTTTGCTTTTAAGCTGTAAAAAGAATTGTTGAACCTTACTAAATTCAAATATTTTCGAATCATTCATTGCTTTATAGGTCAAAAATATGCTCAACGGAGCCAAAATAATAATAGGCATCCATGCCATTAGTGCAGGGTCGCCTTCACCCGCTCTTGAGTATTTTTTGCAGAATATATTTAAAATTATAAATAATACAAAGAATATAATAGCAATTAATAAAGGATATCCAAAACCGCCTTTTCGAACAAGTGCTCCCATTGAGGCACCGATAAAAAGAAATACAATATTGATTAATGCAAAGGTAAACTGAGAATGAAATTGGAAAATATGGGCACGCTCTCTACTATAAAATCCTTCTTTAGATTTTATAATATGACCGAGGTCATTAGCCATATTGGTACATGCATTTTTCGCTTTTTTAACTAAATTTTTTCTTTTAATCAAATCGAAGGTGTTTACGAAATGTATTTCATTAATATCCTTTAATGTTTGGTTGAGAATGAATTTTTTAGTGGCAGCAAAATGACTTGTATCCTTTTTCGCTTTCTCATGATGCTGATGAATATATTTTTCTGAAGTGTTAGTTGCAATAGGAGACTTGTCTACTTTTTGTTGATGTAGAACCTGTTGGCTGCTATCGACTTCTGACTTTAATGTATCTGAGACTGGTGGAGTCTTTTTTAGTAAGTTTACTTCTTCTTCAAGAGGAGCTTTCCTGGAAGCGAGCAATAAGTTGTTTTTTACGTTTTTTAACGATATTTCAATGCCTTTAATCTTCTTTTTGTCGGCTAAACTATCTATAGCCATGAGTAATTGTGGAGCATTGAGCATGTCTTGATGCTTGAATCTATCTTCGTTTGTTTTATTTTCATCAAAAACAGACATATCAAAAGTGAGCTGATATTCCTCGAATTGAGTTCGCATGAAGGGGTATTTACGATTAGAACTCAAGTTTCTTTCCATTTCTTCGAACTGTGTACCATTGAACAATTTCAATATAAGGTATCTACCTGTAGGGGAAGGAAGTAGTTTTCCTGTTTCGGCAGAAATTAGTTTCAATTTATTTCCATTGGTTGACTTTTGGTCATAAATCTTAATTTCTTTTAAATCTTGCCCGTTAGGGGCTATATCTTTTATATGAATAGTGAAGTCTTCAAAATCATAATTGAAAACACTTTCTTCTAATGCTAACGAAGGTTTTTGTTTGTTTAAATCATAAATCCTGGCTCTAATCTTCAGTGTTGCAATAGGAGAAATGAAATTAGAATTGATATAGGAAAAAATACTTAATAGTACGGAGAATATTATCAAAGGAGACATTAGCCTTAGCAGTGAAACGCCCGCAGATTTAAAGCTAGACAATTCATATTTTTCAGCAAGGTTACCCATAACCATAACGGAAGCTAATAGTACTCCGATAGGAATAGCCATTACAAAATATTGCAAAGCTGCATACATGATTATTTCAGTCGTAAAAAGCAACGAAGCTCCTTTCGAAATCAGTAAATCAACATACTGCCACATCGTTTGCATAATAAGTATAAAACATCCTATACCAAAGGCAACGACGAACGGTCCAATAAAGTTTTTAATTAAGTAGCTATCAATTTTTTTCACAGATGCGCAGATGTATATTCAAAGTCTTTGAAATAATTTATATTCAAAATTACAAATTTATATACTTATTTACGTTGAGTTAGTTGTATAAATATTTGAATTACAGGTTGATTTTTTTATTCTCAATTTTAACTGTGAAATGTAGTAAGTTATTGTTGGGTAATATAGAAAGCAAGAAAAGTGTTGTGTTTATGATGAATCGGAGGGATTGAGTAAATTTGCTAAGCTAGAGGTTGAGGTCTGCTAACCCTTGTGTTTTTCTTTTTAATTTTTGTAGATAATTTATTCATAAAAGAATTAGCACAAATAGCTGATTTGACCGTTTTTGGGGTTGTTGAAACTTTCATATCCTATTTTTTAGTAAAAGAAAATTATAAAATAATAACGTAATGTTAATAAAAAATTGTCTACGTTAATAAAAAATACAAAATTTTAACATTTATTACTTGACAATATTTTCTTATGTATGTTATTTAAATAGCTTAAAATGAATGTTTTGAGTTGTTACGTTCACAATTCGTAATTTATATGAACAATTATATTTTTAAATCGAATAGGTTGGATTTTAGAAGTTGGAAAGACTGCGATTTGTATGAATTTGCACAAATTCAATGCAGACTAAAAAGTAATGGAGTATTTTCCATTTACTTATTCCGTAGCAAAGACTAAAGAATCTATAGATAGATTTCAAAAGCAATTTAAAAAACACGGCTATTTTTATTTTAGCAGTTGAAAAATTGGAAACAACCCAGTTTATTGGCTTTTATAGAGGCTTAGCAAATATTGATTTTGAAGCGGTGTTTAATCCTTCGATTGATATTGGTTGGCGTTTGTGAAAAAGTGAATGGGGCAAAGGTTACACAACGGAAGGTGCTAAAAGGTGCTTATCCTTTGTTTTTGAAGGTGTTGTCCAAAATGTAAATTAAGAAAGGGTAATGAAAAAAATTGGAATGAGGAAAATGGAAACTTACAATCATCCACTTTTAAGGAATTATCCTGATCATGAAAAATGTTTGTGGTATGAAATCAAAAAAGATGAATATTTAAACAATAACTAGTCCAAGAGAATGGTTATAAAAAGTAAAAAAATCAGAGAGCTGATGACTCTCTGATTTGAGTCACTGGTTAAAAAAGTAAGATGGTTAATGATTTTACTAACTTTTGAATAACAAAAGCTGTAAAAAATTAAAATTTGGAATATGTGTTTATTACATGGGAACTGTAATAAATCGGTCGAAGGGTAAATAAAAAGGAAAAATATAATCTGTTTGTAATAATTTACTGTAATGTTGATTGAAATGGGTATGAATCAACGCAATAAATTAATCAAAAATAATATATTCAATGTAGAAATTTATTCAAATTCTATTACAAAGATATATATTGTTTCTATAAATATTGTTATATGTGTTACAGAATTTTAAATAAAAAAAACGAAGCTGTTTCGTTTGCCCTATTACGAGGGACTTTTGCTAAGAAAATTGACCAATATTCGTTTGGAATATTTTAACGGCAATAGCTAATAAAATGATACCAAAAAACTTCCTTAGAATCATTAATCCCGCAGGTCCCAATAGTTTTTCTATCTTTTTTAATGATTTCAAAACAACGAAAATTAAGGCAATATTAATAAGTATTCCTAATAGAATTTCTAATTGAGCAAAGTTTGCTTTTAGAGAAATAATGGTTGTCAATGTTCCTGTCCCTGCGATTAAAGGAAAAGCAACAGGTACAATTGTGCCCGATTTCAAATCCTCACTTTTCATGAGCTCAATGCCTAAAATCATTTCTATTCCGATAATGAACAAAACAATAGAACCTGCTACTGCGAAGCTATTGACGTCTATTCCCATCAATGAAAGAATCAATTCTCCAATAAATAAGAATGTTACCATCAAAATCAAAGAAGCTAAACTTGCTCTGGTAGAGTCAATATCACCCATTTTTGATTTTATACTTACTAAAACGGGGATATTTCCAAGAATATCAATAACAGCAAAAAGAGTAAATGTAACGGTAAGAATGTTGTTAAAATCCATTATCTAATGATTTTTAAAGGTAAAAAACATTTTTATTTATAGGGCAAAGATTCATTAGTTTTACGAATAGTTAGAAATTTTTCATGTTAAATAATTGTTCATTTTTTATTAATTTTTTGACTAAAATTAAAGGGAGCTTTAATAAATCAAAGCTCCCTTTAGGATAATAAGTTATGAGAAAACATATATTTATAAAATATATAGTTTTATACAGAATATTTTAAGTACTAATTTTCTTAAACAGTTCGTCTAAGTAATCTACTCTTGTATTTTCGTTATAATTATCACGACAACCAGAAACACCACTTCTCATGATACTTGTACAAACACCGTTGATATGGTTTTCGTTATGGTCTCTGTTAAGAACGCAATGCCCCAATTCATGAAAAATAACCATTTCTCGATCCCATTCATCACTCCATTCCCAAAAATCAGTATCAATTGTTACTAGCTCTGGAGCGTGGCTGTTATAAGTGCATTGTCCCGCAATAGAATTATCACCTAAGTCTAAAAAATTTCCTTCGACCTGCAAGGCTATTAAATCGTAAGAAAAACCTCTTTCTTGCGCAGCTAATTCGAATGCTTCAAAATATTTCCATAAATTTTCGTCAACGTTCGGATATGATTTTATAATTGGTAGAGTAGGGGTTTGTTCTTCCGTAGGCGGAGTTTCTTCTTGAACTACCATGTCATCGTCTGGCGATGTCGTTTCGACACATGATAAAAAAGTAACGATTAGACCTAGCAAATACAGTTTGTTTGGGATTGAAAACATGAGATTACAATTAAGATGTTGTTATAAATTGTAAAACTTTATTCCATTTATAATATTTAGCGGTTTAAATTCAGATAGAAGCTAAACGGTAGTACATTTAAAGTTAGTATGTGTTGTTTGAAATTATTTAATAATTATTTTTTCGATTTGTTGTGAATCATTAAATGTAGCGATTAGATAGTAAATCCCTTGGTTGGAAATGTTTATATCTTCTCCTTGATAATTTTTAATTTCCTGTATTAATCTACCTAAAGCATCAAACAAATGCACTTTTTGAGGCTTTTCTTCTGATTTGATTTTAATAAGTCCTGAACTGGGCTGAGGATAAACAACGAACGGAATTTTTATCTTATCATTATTAGCAACTAAAGGCGGGTCAATAGCAGTTAAGTCAATAAACGAAATTCCACCTCGAAAGTTCCCAACCATAAGGGTCGTATTGTCACCGGTTTTAAGTGCCGAGATACGAGAGAATTTACCAAAATTGTAAGTTGTAATATTTTTGTTTTCGATAGCAGAAATATCATCATTGGTTAATAGTCCGTAGTCGTAAATCTTGCCAGACTGACTACCTACAAGAAGTCTGTCGCCATTTTTTGTAGGAATAATTAGAGGTTGTGAAGAACCAAAAAGGCTTCCATCTCTGACATCAACGCCTTTCCATATTTCATTTTGGGGAGTACTGCTAAATATTCCATCGTTGGATTCAAAATAATTTAGGTTTCCATTTTTTTCGCCAATAACAAGGTCGTTCCACCCATCTTGGTTAATGTCAAAAATAAGAGGAGTAGCGTCATTGCCTACATTAATTTCAGCGAGTAAAGAACTATTGATTTCATAAACTCCATTTTTATTCTCATAGTATAATAAAGAACCCAACCCTGTTCCAATAACTAAATCCAAGTCGCCATCTTGATCTAAATCTCCAACGGTTGGACTCAATGACCAAGCCAATGTATTACTTTCAAGATTTAGCCAATCGTTTTCTTTCATTTGATAAACAGGAGCGGCATCGCTTCCTATGTTTTGAAAAACAAAAAGCGAAGAACTTGAAGTTTGAGTTGTTGGATTCCATTTTTTATTATTTCCAACAACGATATCGTGGTCTCCATCATGATCATAATCCATAAAAACAGGATGGGAGGCTGTCCCTACATCTACCATATCTTCAGTTAAAAAAGAGGTGGATTGGAGTGAGAAGTCTTGCGACGATTCTGATTTTAAATACCGCCACACTACATTTACGTCTTCTCCTAAGTCCACTTGATTTGGGCTAACCAAAATTTCTTTCAGTTGATTATTTTCTCTGACCGCAAAAGCAGAAGGAAATGTATTTAAATTGACGGGGGTACTTTCATTTGGCCAATTAGGGTCTTGCTGATTATACCAAGTAGTGCCATCTTCTTCTTGGTTGGATAATTTATTCAATTGGTTAAAAGAAACATCGCCAATTAATAAATCCAAATCATTATCGTTATCCAAATCTTCCCATAGTAAAGTAGAGCCTGCGTGTCTAGATACTGCTATAGGGTTGTCTTTTGTAAGGTTGGTGGCACAGCTTCCAGCAATAGGGCTTAAATCTACTACTGTTGAAATGCCACTTTCAAAAATACCACCAAAACAGGTATTGTCCCTTATGAACTCTAACGAATCGAGAGATGCGTTTTTCTCTTGCGAAATATTTTTATACAAATCTATTTTTCCTCCGTTAATATTAAAGGTCAGGATATCCATATCTCCATCATGGTCATAATCATTTACTGCGGGATAATCAATATTGGTAATGAATATGTTTGGTGTGGTATTGTTTGATTGCCGTAGAAAGGTTAGAAATTTAATATCTTCTATGTATTTCAAAGTGTCATTTTTAATAATTCCTTTATGAACAGACATTCCCGAAACGCCAGGCTGTGTAGAAAAACCTAAAATGTCTGGTATGGAATCATTATTATAATCGTATGTTAATGCCCAGTTTTTAATGTTTGGGAAATTGGATTGTAATTCCCAATCGATGTAATAATTTCCGTTTTTATTTATAAAAGGGAAAAATTGATCACAAGATTTATCAAAAACTAAATAGTCCGAATCTCCATCTCTGTTTATATCCATTTGAAGGAACTGTGGGTTGTTAAGCCCACCTTCATTAGCTAGTTTTAATGTATCTCCATTTTGACTTAAGAAAGGAATCTTGATTACATTCGATTCAACCTGAGCAAAAGAGAATATATAAGAAAACAAACCCAAGATGATAAGTAAAGAACGAAAGCGTATATGACTATTCATAAAAGTGTTTGATTAAACATTTGTTCTTGAAAAGAATACAAAACTATTATTAAAGCAATTATTATGACGAAATTTATTAAATTTTATTTTTTTTTAACATAAAAATGAACTGCATTAAATGACTTCACTATATTAGTACTTTGAAAATATCTTTAGAGGAAATAAAAAGAAGCTATTACGCCCAATGAGACAAAGAAATTTGCAAGAATCTAAAAATTACCGAATTTTGTTCGACACCACTACGCCTAGTGGTCACAAAATAGAAATAATATTAATGGTTGCCATTCTGTTGAGTTTGGTAGCGGTTTCTTTAGAAAGCGTACAATCTGTTAAGGATCAATATCCCGCAGTTTTCTATTACGCCGAATGGGGATTTACTATTTTATTTACAGTGGAGTATTTATTACGAGTATTTACAGCCAAAAATCCTAAGTCTTATATATTTAGTTTTTATGGATTGATAGATTTAGTGGCTATTTTACCTTCATTTTTGGGGTTATTTTCTATTGGAGGAAACGATTTGTTAGTTGTACGATCCTTACGTTTATTAAGGGTTTTTAGAATATTGAAACTAGGTAAGTATGTAAGTGCCAGTAATTTATTAGTAGAGTCGTTAAAGGCATCTATGAGCAAAATATTAGCCTTCTTGTTTTTTGTGATGATTATTGTTATTATTAACGGTGCGGTGCTGTATGCTATTGAAAGTGAAACAAACCCTAGTTTTTCGAGTATCCCAAGAGGGATTTATTGGGCGATTGTAACATTAACTACCGTTGGGTATGGCGATATTTACCCTCAAACATCTTTAGGGCAATTTTTAGCAGCTGCGGTTATGCTATTAGGTTACGCAATTTTAGTAGTGCCTACGGGGATTGTTTCTGCAGAAATGGTAAATAAATCTAAAGAAGATTTTAATAAAAATTTTTGTACTTACTGCAAAGAAAAAGGACATGAAAAAGATGCGAATTTTTGTAAAAAATGTGGAGAAAAGCTGCCTAAAGAGGAATAAAGCAAGCTTTGTTTTTTGGTTATAGATTTGTAAAAAAAAACAATTTATGATTGATGAATTAAATTCCTAATTAGAATAATGGTTTAAATAATTATATTTGCAGCAAAATTTGTTCATTAATACTAATTAATATAAAAAATGGCTAATACATCAGAAATTAAAAATGGTCTTTGTATTAACTTTAAACACGACATTTATAGTGTCGTTGAGTTCCAACATGTAAAGCCAGGAAAAGGGGCTGCATTTGTAAGAACCAAGCTTAAAAGTTTGACATCAGGTAAAGTAATCGACGAAACATTTCCTTCTGGTCATAAAATTGATATCGTAAGAGTAGAAAGAAGATACTTTCAGTACCTCTATAAAGATGATATGGGTATGAATTTTATGAATACAGAAACATTTGATCAGATTTCTCTTGACGAAAAATTGATAGATAATGCCAATTTAGTTAAAGAAGGTTTGAATTTAGAAGTACTATATAATAGTTCTAATGAAACTCCTTTAACCGTTGAACTACCTCAGTATATAAACCTAGAAGTAACGTACACTGAGCCAGGACTAAAAGGAGATACAGCTACTAATGCTACTAAACCTGCTACTTTAGAAACTGGAGCAGAGGTAAAAGTACCTTTATTTATTAATGAAGGTGATATCGTAAAAATAGATTCTAGAAATGCTTCTTATGTGGAGCGTGTGAAAAAATAAATTCTGAACTTAAAATATAATTATTTCTTATGATGAATTTTAAAGAAATTCAAGAGTTAATAAAACAAATCAATCGTACAAATATTGCTGAATTCAAAATTAAACAACAAGATTTTGAAATTTCTATTCGTACCGATAAGTTAACTAAAAATAACAAAACGACTGAAGTTGTTCATGCAGCACCTCAATTGATTGCTCCATCTATGCCTCAGTTCCCACAAGCAACTCCTCCTCCTGCTGCTCCAACACCTGCTCCTGCGGCAGAATCAAAACCAACAGTTAAGGAAGAAGCCCCTGCTAAAGATGATAGCAATTATATCGAAATAAAATCACCAATGGTAGGTACATTCTATCGTTCATCGTCGCCCGACAAACCCGCTTTTGTTAAAGTTGGAGACAAGGTTGATGTTGGATCTGTGGTTTGTATCGTTGAAGCAATGAAACTTTTCAATGAAATTGAATCCGAAGTAAGCGGAACCATAGTAAAAGTCTTGGTAGAAGATGCTCAACCTATTGAGTATGACCAAGTTATTTACTTAGTAGACCCTAAAGGATAAAAAACTTAAGGTATGTCTTAGCACTACCTTTTTTGTTGAGAAATCTATATTATTTTAATCATAAAGAATTTGTATCCTAATGCTTAGACTTACAAATTTACTGATTTTATTTATATGTTTAAAAAAGTACTTATTGCAAATAGAGGAGAAATTGCTCTTCGAATCGTAAGAACCTGTAAAGAAATGGGAATTAAAACAGTTGCCATTTACTCTACAGCTGATAAAGATAGTCTTCATGTCAGGTTTGCTGACGAAGCGGTTTGTATTGGCCCTGCTAGTTCTGCACAATCATACTTAAATATTCCGAAAATCATGGCAGCAGTAGAAATAACTAATGCTGATGCGGTGCATCCTGGTTATGGTTTTCTAGCTGAAAATGCAGATTTCGCTGAAGTTTGTACTGAATATGGGGTGAAGTTTATCGGACCTTCTGCGGAGCACATTCGCAAAATGGGGGATAAAGTGACTGCCAAAAAAACAATGAACGAAGCTAATGTTCCATGCGTACCTGGTTCTGGGGGACTTATTCCCGATTTAGAAACAGGAATAAAATTAGCAGTGGACGTAGGTTATCCAATCATGTTAAAAGCTACTGCCGGTGGTGGTGGAAAAGGAATGAGGTTGGTTTGGTCAGAAGATGAATTTGAGAAAAATTGGAATTCTGCGAAAACAGAAGCTAAAAATGCTTTCGGAAACGATGGTATTTACATGGAAAAATTCATTGAAGAACCTAGACATATTGAAATACAAATTATTGGAGACCAATTTGGTAAATGTATTCATATGTCGGAACGTGATTGTTCTATACAACGTCGCCATCAAAAATTAATTGAGGAATCTCCATCTCCTTTTATGACAGATGATTTGAGACAGAAAATGGGGGAAGCTGCTATTAAAGCAGGCGAAGCTATTGGCTATGAAGGGGTAGGAACGGTTGAGTTTTTGGTTGACAAACACCGCAATTTCTATTTCATGGAAATGAATACGCGTATCCAAGTAGAGCATACCGTTACGGAAGAAGTTATTGATTTTGATTTGATAAAAGAACAAATCAAAATGGCAATGGGAGAAAGATTGACAGGAGATAACTACATTCCTACTCTGCATGCGATTGAATGTAGAATTAATGCAGAAGACCCTTTTAATAACTTTAGACCTAGTCCTGGTAAAATATCTTCGTTTCATTCACCAAAAGGTCATGGTGTTCGTGTAGATACGCATGTTTATGCAGGTTATTCGATTCCTCCTTATTATGATTCGATGATTGCCAAACTAATTTGTCGAGCACAAACAAGAGAAGAATGTATCAAAAAAATGAATCGTGCTTTAGATGAATTTATCATCGAAGGCGTTAAGACAACCGTTCCTTTGCATTTGAAATTAATGAAAAATGAACAGTTTATTAAAGGCGATTTCAATACAAGTTTTATGAATGATTTTGATTTAGAAGAATAATTTTTCATCTAACTAAAATCGTCTATAATGTAAAAGGCAAAATAAAAATTAGTGTTTTTGTTTTGCCTTTTCTGATTATTTAGATGTACTTTTTACTTCTATCTATGCTAAATATTTTCTTTGAATGAATTTATATAATATCTTAAAATTATTCGGTAGTTATAAGAAATTGACAACATTATCAATTGTATGTAATATTCTTTTTGCAATATTTAATGTATTGACTATTCCCTACTTAAAGTTATTTATCGATGTGCTTTTTGGTTCGACCAAAGAAGTTACAGAACTAAAAGAATTTGCATTTAGTGGCGAATATTTTACGAATGTATCTAATTATTATTTGTTTTACTATAAAACCGAGTTGGGACAAATTAACTTTTTGATGGTGATTTGTTTTATGATGGTTTCTATTTTCTTTTTTAAGAATCTATTTAAGTATTTAGCTCATTTTTTTATATCTCCAGTTCGTTCGGGTATTGTCCAAGACTTAAGAAATTTACTTTTTCAAAAGATTCTCAAACTCCCCATTTCATACTTTTCTGAACAACGAAAAGGAGGCTTGATATCTAAAATGAGTTCCGATGTCAAAGAAATAGAACATAGTGTAGTCTATTTGGTGGATTCATTTTTCAAGCACCCATTAACCATCATTCTAACTGCAACATATTTAATTGCAATGAACCCTAAACTGACTATTTATGTGGTTATCTTGTTGGGGTTTTCGGGGCTGATTACAGGCATTATTTTGAAACCGCTAAGGTCAAGTTCTCACAAATTACAGAATCAGATAGGACGTTTAATGTCTATTTTTGAAGAAACGTTAGGTGGTTTGAAAATCGTTAAAGGCTTCAATGCACATTCTTATGTCAGCACTACTTTCCGAGAACAGAATGATAAGTATCAAAAAATGGAATATTCATTGTACCGCAGGCAAGGTTTGGCTTCTCCCATGTCAGAATTTGTAGGTATTTCAGTGGTTGCTATTCTATTATTTATAGGTGCAAAAGATGTTTTTGAGGGTAAGATGGAAGCTTCGGACTTTATTACCTATTTATATGCCTTTTATGCCATAACAGAACCAATAAAAGAATTAACAAAAGGGTATAGTTCGTTACAAAAAGGATTAGGAGCAGTATCAAGTATGAATGAAATTTTAGAAGCAGATATATCCATTAGGAATGTGGCTAACCCCCAACCCGTAAAATTTGAGGATGAAATTTCATTTCAAAAAATTAATTTTAATTATAGTCAATCGGACAATCAAGTTCTAAATGATATTTCCTTGACTATAAAAAAAGGAGATATTATCGCTTTTGTGGGAAATTCGGGGGCTGGAAAGTCGACTTTAGTAGATTTAGTACCTCGTTTTCATGATATCACGAGCGGGAAAATTACATTCGATGGAATCGATATTAAGGAAATAGAACTGCAAGAACTAAGATCACTATTTGGCATTGTAACACAAGATCCTATTCTGTTTAATGATACCATTTATAATAATATACTTTTTGGTGCAGAAGGTTATACGAAAGAGGATGTTGAACAGGCAGCAAAAATCGCAAATGCCCACGATTTTATATTAGAAACTGAAAACGGATATGATACAAATATTGGAGATAGAGGTATGAAATTAAGTGGTGGACAAAGACAAAGATTGACAATAGCAAGAGCTATTTTAAAAAATCCGCCAATTCTTATATTAGACGAGGCCACTTCTGCGTTAGATTCTAAATCGGAAAAATTTGTTCAAGAAGCATTGGAAAGAGTGATGAAAAACCGTACAGCTCTAATTGTTGCACATAGACTATCAACCATTCGTAATGCCAACCAAATTGTTGTGATGAAAGACGGCGAAATTATAGATAAAGGAGACCATAAGTCTCTTATGCTGACGAATGATGATTATAAGAGTATGGTCAATCTTCAAACTTATACTTAGATTGTTTGGTCAAATAAATTAATCATAATTATTTTTTAATCTGTGTATCTTTATAACTATTATTGTTGTAAATTTTTTTAAATAAAAACTAGAACATTGAATAAGTGGGGCTTTCTTTTCTTTTTTATTTACAGCTGCAACCTTTGTGGGCAGTTGATAGAAATGCCTATCAATGAGAGTGTTTTACCCAGTCCTGAGTATTATATTGTACACAACAACAACTTATCAGGCATTGATTTTGGAGAACCAGATAAAAATCAAGTTTGGGATTTTAGTATTCTCGAAACCCCTATTGTTGATAAAAATGTATTAAGTAAAGATATAAAAAGTAAAGAAAAGAGTTTTTTATCTACGGCACATTGGATGAATGCAAATGTACACGGACGAGAATATTTTGAACTCAAGAATAATAAGCTATTTACCTTAGGGTACGAAGGTTTCGACCCTCTTCACCTTGGAATTAATAAAACTATTCAGTACGATGAACCATTAAAATTGTATGAATTTCCAATTATATTTGGAGAAAGTCACGAGGGCGAAGGACGTTTTGAAGTTATACTCAAAGAGTCCGAAATCCCTAATGATATATTGAATATTTTACCGCTGACTCCCGATAAAATGAAAATCCAACATAAAATAAAATATATTGCGGATTGGGATGCTCAAGGAACCGTTAAATTGCCTTACTCAAAAGAACCTATCGAGGTTTTTAGAGAAAAAAGGTTTGTAACTGTAGAAACAAAAGTTCTTATCAAATTTGGTTTTTTTAGTTGGATAGATGTTTCTTCTTTTTATAAAAATTTTGAAGGAAAAGGCTTTGGCACTCCCGAAAAATATATAAACTACTTATACTGGGAAAAAGATAACTCCTTACCGTTAGTTTGTTTTTCGATGGTTAGTGAAGATGGTTTTTCAAAAAAAGCAAGTTATCGAATGCCTTTTTTGAATATGGAAACGGAACAATTGAGTAATAACCAGCCTAGTTTCGATGCTTTTCCTAATCCATCTTATGGTGACTTTAGTATTGAAATATCTAACCAACCCAAAGGAAAGTACACGATTCAACTTATGAATATTATAGGACAAGTAGTTTTTCAAAAAGATATTTATTTTACTGCCAATACCTCTCTGCCTATCGACGTTATTGATATTCCTAAAGGAACATATCTATATTCGCTTGTTGATGAATACGGTAAAACAATTAGTACCAAAAAAATAATTATCCACAAGCCGTAATTTGAAAATAACCATACTCTTGTTTGTTTGACTTAATGTCAGAAATGAAAAGGAGTTTCTATTTTTTGCAGAATTTTCATTTTCTAAGTTTATATTTGCTAAAAAAAACAAGGAATGGAGAATACGATAACAAAACAGTGGACAAAAGAAGCTATTTTAGAAGTATATAACAGACCCTTAATGCAGTTATTGCACGAAGCTTCTACCGTACATAGACAACATCACGACCCTAGCGAAGTTCAAGTTAGTTCTTTGATCTCGATTAAGACTGGCGGTTGTCCCGAGGACTGTGCTTACTGTCCACAAGCAGCTAGATATCATACCGAAATTGAAAAAAATGATTTAATGTCGGTTGAAGAAGTCACCGTTATGGCACAACGTGCTAAGAATGCAGGTTCTTCTAGAGTATGTATGGGGGCAGCTTGGAGAAATGTTGAAGACGGCCCTGAGTTTGACCAAGTCATTGACATGGTTAGCACTTTAAATAAAATGGATGTTGAAGTGTGTTGTACCTTGGGTATGATAAATGAAACTCAAGCTCAACGATTGGCTGACGCAGGTTTGTATGCTTATAATCATAATCTTGATACCTCAGAAGAGCACTATAAAGAAATAATTTCGACCAGAGGCTATGACGACCGTTTGAAAACGATTGAAAATGTTAGAAAAACAAATGTTACTGTTTGTTCTGGAGGAATAATAGGAATGGGGGAGACCGATGAAGATAGAGCAGGAATGTTAGCAGCATTGGCTGCTTTAAGCCCTATTCCAGAGTCTGTTCCTATTAACGGTTTGGTTGCAGTTGAGGGTACTCCACTCGAAGAACAAAAAATTGTTCCTGTTTGGGATTTAGTAAGAATGATAGCGACGACAAGAATTGTAATGCCTACAACTGTGGTACGTCTATCCGCAGGAAGAAATCAAATTTCGCACGAAGGTCAAGCACTTTGTTTTTTAGCGGGTGCAGGCTCTATTTTTGCGGGAGATAAATTACTTACAACGCCTAATCCTGCCTTCAATGAAGATAAATACCTATTTGATTTATTAGGAATTTCGCCTACGAAGCCATTTAAAAAAGGAGATCGTCCAACAGTAAAAGAAGAAAATAACACAGTTATTTCAGACATTACTAAAACAAAATGGTCTAGGCCTGGTCATAGAATAGAGAAAAATGTTTCTGCGGCTAAAAAGGCTGTTGTAAAACGTAGAGCAGAAAAACAAAATATAGAAAGCTAGATTTAATTCATTTCTACTTCTAAGTTATAATGAGCAGTATGTAGTTTTTTGAACGCGTACTGCTCATGTATTTTTGATGTATTTCGTTCTATGCAATTTAGAGAGGATATGCAGGTATTACTTTGGGTTTAGCATTTCATTTTCCTTATCTGTTAAAAGTCTTGAATGTATTAAAAACCGAAGTCCTAAAGGTATTTCTAAAGAAAAACTTGCTCCCCTGCCTTTTGTAATATCTACCGTTAAATGAGTATGTTTCCAATATTCAAATTGATCTATATTCATATAGAAATTAACGCCTTCAACCTGCCCTAAAAGTACATCACTTTCATCGAGGTACATTTCCCCCTTTTCAAAAATCATAGGGGCAGAACCATCGCAACAACCACCGCTTTGATGAAAAATCAGTTCTCCATGCTTTGCTTTTAATTGCCTAACAACTATCGCAGCTTCTTCTGTAATAGCAATACGTGTCATAAATTTTTGAATTTAAAGATTAAACGAAAAAAGCTGAATGTTTTAAATTCAGCTTTTGTAATATCAACTCATAGTAAAAGACTAAAAGAAGCCTAGTTTGTTTTTATCGTATGAAATTAACATGTTCTTGGTCTGGCGATAATGGTCAAGCATCATTACATGCGTTTCTCTACCGAAACCTGATTTTTTATATCCACCAAATGGAGCATGAGCGGGATAAGCATGGTAGCAATTTACCCAAACACGACCTGCTTTTATGGCTCTTGGTATTTGATACAATTGATGTGCATCACGTGTCCAAACTCCCGCACCAAGCCCATATAAGGTGTCATTTGCTATTTCTAAAGCCTCAGCTTCGTCTTTAAATTTAGTAACACAAACTACCGGTCCAAATATCTCTTCTTGGAATACTCGCATTTTATTGTGCCCTTCTAGTATTGTAGGTTTTATGTAGAAACCGTTAGCTAAATCGCCGTCTAGTTTATTCGCTTCTCCTCCTGCTAGTACTACGGCTCCTTCTTCTTTACCTATATTTATATAGGATTGAATTTTTTCGTATTGGTCGTTAGATGCCTGTGCACCCAACATCGTATTTGTATCATAAGGATTACCTTGAATAATGGCATTTGTTCTCATAATTACACGTGCCATAAATGCATCATAAATATCTTCTTGAACTAACAAACGGGAAGGGCAAGTACAAACTTCACCTTGATTAAATGCAAATAAAACCGCACCTTCGATAGCTTTGTCTAAAAAAGCATCGTCTTCATCCATTACCGAATTAAAGAAAATATTTGGTGATTTTCCGCCCAATTCCATCGTGACAGGATTTAGGTTTTTAGATGCATACTGCATAATCAATTGCCCTGTTGTTGTTTCGCCTGTGAAGGCAACTTTATCAACTTTAGAACTTGAGGCTAAAGGTTTTCCTGCTTCTGTACCGAAGCCATGAACTATATTTACAACACCTGGAGGAAATACATCAGCAATTTTTTCCATTAACAAAGTCGCTGAAGACGGGGTTTGTTCTGCAGGTTTTAAAACGACACAGTTACCTGTAACTAACGCAGGTGGTAATTTCCATGAAAGCATTAATAAAGGGAAATTCCAAGGGATAATTTGACCAATAACACCTAGAGGTTCTTTGATGTTCATTGATAGCGTATTGGCATCTAACTCAGTAGCACTACCTTCTTCGGAACGAATACAAGCGGCGAAATAACGCCAGTGGTCAACACACAAAGGAATATCAGCATTCAGTGTCTCGCGGATAGGTTTTCCATTATCGCAGGTTTCTACTAATGCAAACTCTTCTAAGTTGGCTTCAATAATGTCCGCTACTTTGTTCAATAGTGTTGAACGTTCGGTTGCGGAGGTGTTTCCCCACGCTTCTTTGGCAGCATTGGCGGCATCTAATGCCAATTCAACATCTTCTTTTTGGGAGCGAGGGTACTTTGCGATAAGGCTATTGTCTATAGGTGATGGATTGTCAAAATACTGACCACCTATTGGAGGAACAAATTTGCCATTAATAAAATTCGAGTACTTTTCTTTGAACTTTGGTTTTGAATAACTCATCTAAGTTTTGGTTTTAGTTATAAATAGGGGCTTTGTAAAAAATACATTATTACGAATGAATTTGATGTGGACTAAAAATGCTCTTTTTACTTCACGCTCCGTCAAGCATTCACCTTAATGCCTGAGAATATTAGATTCGATGCTTTCTTGGATTGAAATAAAACGCCTGTTTTTTCTCTCATAGAATCCAATTCGTAATAATGTTTAATATTTTTTGGGGTTATATTTATGTATTCCAAAGATATTTTAAGATATTAAGACTTACTTGAACATATTTATCGTATTTATAGAACATATCTACTTTATTCTATCAAATGCTTTAGGATTTTGTAACATTTTAGCATTATGGCATTACTAGACCAACATAATCAGAAAAGGAAACTAACCACTTTAGTTGAAAATCGAACAACCTATAATGCCGATTTCGCAGAACTTAATATCTACGAAACGCATACTTTTGCCGAAAAAGTCTCTCTAACTTTTGATTTTCCTATTATAGCAAGCATGCTAAGAGGTAAGAAAGTAATGCATTTGGAAGGGTTTAGTCCTTTTGACTTTTTTCCAGGGGAATCTGTCGTTATGCCTACCAATAAAGAAATGGTCATTGACTTTCCTTTAGCAACTCAAGATAGCCCTACACAATGCCTAGCATTGGGGATAGACAGTTTTAAAATAAATGAAGTTGTAGAAAAGTTTAATAGAAATGTCTCTATTGAAAACGAAAATAATAATTGGAATCTTGACCAAACAACGTCCCATCTTATCAATAACGTTGATGTCAATCATTTAATAGAAAGACTAACTTATACTTTTACCAATAATAATAAATCGAAAGATGTTTTGTTGGATCTAATGATACAAGAATTAATTATTCGCTTGCTACAAACAAAGGCAAAATCTTTAATAATAAACGACCCTCACCAAATCTTTACAGATACACGAATAGGCACCGTCGTGAAATACATCAAAGATAATTTGACGGATAAAAAAATGTCTGTAGAAATGTTGGCAAAAAAAGTGTATATGAGTAATTCTCACTTTCATAAAAAGTTTAAAAACACACTTGGCATCTCACCAATTGATTATATCAATACTGAAAAAATAAAATTTTCAAAGAAACTAATTAAAGAATCTAAGGATTTTAAAATGTCCGATATAGCTTTCAAGTCTGGCTTTAATAATATCAGTTACTTTAATAGACAGTTTAAGAAAATTGAATTAATGACACCTCATCAGTTCAAAAAATCTCTTTCTTTTTGATGTTATGATAGACATTAATATACTAATCCATTTCTAGTTCTAAATTATAATGCGCACTATGAAGTTCCTTAAATGCATGCTGTTCATTTAGTTTTTGACAAATTTCCTTTCCTTTTGTATATACTTCAATGGCTTTTGAGTACGACTCTATTTCTTCGTATGCTTTGCCAAGGTGATAATAGGCTCCAAAGTAATTAACGTCAGTCTCTAAAATTTTCTCATATATTTCGATTGCTTTGTTCCATTGTTCTTCTTTTTCGTATTCTTTTGCTAAACCAAAGCGTAAAAACGAGTCTTCAGGATTTGCTTGTAAAAATTCAAGTAGTTTTTCTTTTCTATTAATCATGCGACAGATATTAATGGTACAATTATGTTTGCGAATAAAAGTAATCAAAATATAGCATTTTTCATGAAATGCTTCTTGTATTGATTGTAATAATGCCTAATTAATGAAATATGTTTCATAAGCAGAGTTTACTATTTTTAACTACTTCTAAATATAATCCCCAAATTTATAATACAAATCAATAACTATAACCAAATTATCATTCATCATAAGGACAGAAAATAGTTGAGATTAATTTTATATCCATTTTTTAGGCTTTTGCTTTTTGTTTTTCTTATTTTTAGCACTTAGAAGATTTTATTAAAACAAATACAGCTAAAACGATGAATATCCTAAGAGGGCTAATTGGTATTGCGGTGATGATTTTGATTTGTTACTTATTGAGTAATGATAGGAAAAATATTCAATGGA
>CALAJP010000035.1 GCA_937922815.1 uncultured Saprospiraceae bacterium | reverse complement strand
GGTTTTGTTCCCTACGGCTGGCAATTTAAAGACGAAGATGTTTGTATCGAGGTGCAAAAAGGACGTTCTATAAACCTATTTGGTCTCATTTCTCGTTCAAATGATTTTATATACAAATTGTCAGAAAAGAATATTAAGGCTGACTTCGTAGTTGAATTTCTTGATGATTTATCATTGGAAATTAAAAGAAAAACGGTTATTGTTCTAGATAATGCCAATATTCATAAAGCTCGCAAAGTAACCAAGCTATTTGAATATTGGCAGAAAAGAGGTCTATATATCTTCTTTTTGCCTCCTTATTCACCTCAGCTTAATAGAGGTGAATAGCATCATATTTAAATTCATTTGGGCTGATAATTGACCATGTATATCAATATCTTGAGGACAGCTTACTCGTATTGATAGGAAGTTTAGTTCATGTTTTAGAGTTTGAAATTGTTTGTTCATTTTTTAATTTGAAATAGATTTTTTAATTATTGAATTAAATTTTTTTGAGTAGAAACCTGTTTGACTTTAAGAGAAATTTCTATTAGAGTTCCTTCTTTTTCGTTACTTAAAATTTGAATACTTCCGTTATACTTTTTAATAATATTACTTACAATAGAGAGCCCTAATCCTGAGCCTTTTGTTTTTCTAAGACCTGATAAACGCTTGAATGGGAGTAAAATTTCTTCTCTCTTTTCAATAGGAACTCCAATACCGTTATCAGAAACAGCAATGAATAATTCGCCATTGATATAATGCACATCAACATCAATTTCAGGTACTTTAGTCCAAGAACAATACTTTATAGCGTTTTTAAATAGGTTCTGAAAAATACTCACAACATCAGTTTGACTACACTCAATATAGAAGTCTTTTACATCATAATGTAATACTATCTTTTCTGCTAAATGTTGAACACTATACTTTGCCAGTTCGAGGCAATCCAGAACATTAACTTTATCTAATTTACTTTTTTCTTGGCTAGTTAAACAATAGGTTAGAAAATCATTTGTTAGGTTATTCAAATAAACCAAAGAAGCATCATTCATTTCTTTTATTTCGCCTATTACTCTTGTAGGCATCGTACTTATTACATCATAATTCAGTGCATATTTTAGGTTTCTTATGGGCTCTTGGATATCATGAGCTAGAGTATATGCAAAGCTTTTCAGTACTTGATTATGGTTAGAAATAATAGAATTTTTGTTAATTAAATCAGAATTAAGTTTATTTAATTTTGTCTGATTAACTGAGCGATAACGTATGAATAGCACTAATAATACAGCGAATAATAAAAGAAAAATACTGACAACAAAAGTAACTGAAAATTTAAGTCTGAATTTATTAATTAATTTTTCTTGAGCATGAATTTTTTTGGTTTGAATGTCTATAAATTCAACGCCAATATTATTCCTTCTTTTAAACTCTTTAGTGTAAATACTGTTTAGTAAATTAGAATACTCTAAGGCTGATGACTTATCGTTTTTTTTATTAAAAAAACCAATAACTTTTGGGAATAGTAATGAGGACTCAATAAAGCTAAAACGCTCTTTATATTTTTCTAATTCAGATAGAATAATATCTCTTTCTTTTAAACCAATTCGCTCTAAACCATAATCGAAGATTAAAGTAAAAATATTAAATTTAAATTGAGGTTTTCCTAAAAAATTTTGATTACTAGCCACAAGCATTTCAATAGCATCTGACAATGCTTCTTCTTCTCCTTTAGCCATTTTATCTTTGATATACATTAAATCATAGACTGCCTTTGCCCTTTCGCCAGCAAGAGTTCTATCAAAGTTTTCAATAATTTCATGAAACTCATCAGTTCCATATTTATCGAATAATAGCAAATCAAGGGCAAGAATAATATTATCATAAGACCTACCACTTAAATTTTTTTCAGATGAATTAACCCTATTTAATAAATTGATTAAATCATGAACTCTCTGGTTATTTTTTTCCTCATTTTTTATTTCTAACACTACATTTTCAATAAATGAGATGTAGTAAATAAAATATATATTATAATGCTCTCTATCGGGAATGTATAAATCTTCATTGCTAATAAGATTGAGTGCTGTTTTTGCGTAAAAAGTACTCTTCGTATAAATTCCAAAACTTCCATATAGAAAACTAATAGGAGTGAGGGCTTGAATGTATGATGAACTGTTTTTAGAAATTTGAATTACTTTATTTGATACTATATCTAATGTATTTAAGCTAGCTTTTTGATATAAATATTTGTAATAAAGTATCCAAATATGATGTTTAAAACTTTGTTCGTCGTTTTTAGAAACAGCTAACTCGAGCCTACTAATATGAAAATTTACTATTTCATTGAAGTTTGCACTTACAAACTCTTCGTTAACCTCTAATAAATGTTTACATGTATCCGAACATTTTATCGCCTTGTTCAAAAGAATATACTCCTCCATAGAAGAAATGCCCTCCACTTTATTCAATGGACAGAAGAGAAGAATCAATAAGAAAGTCAATATTTTGAAGTTATAAATCTTCAAAATAATATTGTTGCTTGGGTTCAAGCTTTGATTCATAGTTGTGTTTATAGGTTATATTAGTTTTCTTGAGATGGATTCGAAATGTAAGTTATTAATCAAATTTCTTTTAATAAACTTGTTTTCTTCCTGCGGTAAGATAAAAAGATAATAAGGAAAAATCATAAAAGTAGAAATTCTAAACTACCGTCTAGCAATAATTCTCCAAATATTTCGCATTTTAAATAACCTTTTTTATGAAACACTGGACCTAAATTTAAATCGTGTTTTTGGTAACGTATTGAATTAGAGATTTAGAAAACGGGTAGGCGTTAAACCTATATGAGAGTATCGCTATAACTTCATCAAATCAGAAGAACATTTTTAACCCATATGAATTCATACGTAATAATATCTATAGTTACGAATTGAATATTTTGGCTAAAAGCGTTTTTAATTATCACTCTTAGGCTTGAAATAAGGTAGTTTAATTGTTTTTAGTGATCAATAATTAATTCAATACTCTAAACTCATTTGGGCTGACGCCTGTTTTTTTCTTAAACATTCGAGTAAAACTTTGTGGATATTCAAAACCTACTCCTGAATTAGAACCCGTTACAATATAGGTTTTCCCTTTTAAGTTTTTGGATAGTGTTTTTTCATCACACCATATCACATTTTTATTTGCCATAATTTTTTAAATTTTGTTATCACAAATATGAGGGATATACGGTGAGATGGTTTAACCATTTTACGGATTGTCTTAACCGTTTTACTTTTTGATAGGGGTATGAGAGAGAAAATGGATTGTGAGTTATGGTACTAATAAAATTTTATTGTTGTTTAGAATTAAATTCGATTTCATTTTTTTTGCAAAAGACTGTAAAGTCTGTTAATTGCTTAAGAGCTATTTCTTCATTCCAAAAATTCGCAATTTTATATTTTTTAAAGATTAATACCCCCTCATCATCTTCATATTTTCCTTCTATTTTATTCCTCTTTAAAAACTCATCTTTATACCAACTTGTATTTATTTGCCATTTTCTAAATCCTACAACGAATATCAAATAACTATCAGAGTCTTCACATTCTTTAAATGATTCGATATTTAACTTCCGTTCATCATTAAAATAAACTTCTTCATGTGAGTCGAAATACCCAGTATCTGCTTGATGGAAAATAGCAAATTCTAGCTCTTTATCTGATTTCCCAAAATAAAACTGGTAAAAGTAAAGATTTATCCAATCCCAAGACCAATCATCTAAATTACCTTTAGAGTCTTTTGGAGAAGAATTACTGAACATTGACCAACCGCCATTATATCTGTAATCATAATATTCTCCAATGAACTTTATTAAATTTAATATTCTTTTTTGATACAAGAAGAGAAGTCTGTAGGATTTTCTCACATCAATCAACCCTTCTTCAATGTTTTTTTCTATCATATTAATTTACACAGTTTAGAATTTCAAATTAAAAATCTTATTCTCAGTTGCAGCTGCACTAATTTTATAGTTATGAAAAGGAATGCTCTGCAACCATTCTCCAACATAGAACCCATGAAATTCAAAATATAAAATTATAATTTCAAGCAAAGATAAAACTCTGTCAATAGTCTCTAGTTTACCTTTATTTAATGATAATGATTTTTGTACTTTTTTAACTTCATTCAATATTCTCGACCATCTACTCTTTATTATTTTAAATTCTTTTTCTTTAATAGTTACCTTTTCGGAATCTATGTTGTTAACGCCCCCTAAAGCAATAAGAAAAACCTTTTTTTCTTTGTTTTCGTATTCATTAAGATAACCTTGAAGTTCATTTTTCCATTGACTAGTATATTGTTGATTATCATCCCATCTCTTAGCTTCAATTATTACATCTATATTTGAGAATTCTAAAAATAAATCTGGCTCTACATAATTTTTATTATTACTTCCTTTCGCATCCCAATGGGGCCAATATTCTAAAGAAATAAGGTTGGTAGGAATTAAGTCTTTAGGAAAATCATAACATGAATTTATTATTATCTCCAACATAATATTTTCAGGAAGTAGTTTAAGGTGATCAAAAATACTTGATGTAAGGGTATCTTCATTCGGAGTGAATCGTATTTTTCTATTCAAAATTGATTCTATCATTTTATCTATTTTACTAGTTAGAACAAAATTAGGACAACTCTACTTATATTTTTTTTGCAAAAGCTACAATAAGTGTGATCATCAGTTTCGTTTCGATAATTTATCCGCAGTAATAATTCGGTAAGTAAAAGAATTGATAGTTAGTCTAATATTTCTTTCATGGTTAGAAATGTAAATATTCTTACCAATTTTCTGAAATTCGGACTCGTCCGTTTCTTGTAAGATGGTAGAAATTAGAGCCTCAATTTCTTGATTTGAAAGCTCTAATCCCAATTTTTTATTTATTCTGCCATAAACCAATTCGGTATAGCAAATATTTTTTATAATTTCCTGTTTATAGTGGTTAGCCACCTATTTTAGATAGTTTCGGATTCCATAACTTGCCAATACCCCTTCACCCGTAGCAGCAGCGACTTGTGCGATGGCTCCTTCTCTACAATCACCAGCAGCAAATATTCCTTTTACGGATGTTTCTGCCAAACCTGATGTTTTGATAAATCCTCTTTCATTTAATTCAATAATTCCTTTGAAAGGAGGAGTATTGGGTATTAAGCCTATGAAGATAAAAACCCCATCTGCCGAAATTAATTCTTCCTTTTTCGTCTCATTATCCATTACTTTTAAGGATTGGAAAGTTTCATTTTCGTTGGCGATAAATTCCACTGATGTTTTATTCATGTGGGTAGATATGTTATCGATGGATTCCAACTTTTCTACGTAGGTTTTTGACGCAGAAAATTCACTTGACCGATGTACTATTTTTACAGATTTGCAAAAGCCAGCTAAGAAAATACCTTCTTCCAAGGCAGAGTTTCCACCACCGATGACAATAATGTCTTTATCTCTATAAAACGCACCATCACAAGTAGCACAAAAATGGATACCCGAACCAATCAATTCAGTTTCGTTAGGAATACCCAACAATCTGTATGTTGATCCCGTTGACAATACAACTGTTCGACCCAAATAATTGGTGCTTTTGGTTTCTATATTAAATAAACCATCATCATTTTTAGCAATTGAAGTTACTTCTTCTCCCGTTTTGATTACCGCTCCATAGGTTTTTGCTTGCTCTTCCATTTTATCCATCAGCTTAGGCCCAGAAATAGAATTGAAGCCAGGATAATTTTCTATTTTTTCAGTCAAAAAAGCATTTCCACCGATATTTTTCTTCTCCAAAATAAGCGTATTAAAACGGTCTCTTTGTCCATAGATAGAAGTGGTCAAACCAGCAGCTCCACCACCAATGATAATGGCATCAAATACTTTATTTTCCTTTTCAACATTAATCGACAAGAGTTCTGTCAGAGCAACATTATCAGGGTTCGTATATGGAATATTATCAATTAAGACCGTAGGAATAATTCTTTTGCCTTTGTTAATTTCTTCCACTTTAGCGGTAGCCCATTCATGTTCATCAACATCAATAAACTCAAAATTTATGGCATTATCTTTCAAGAAACTTTTGGCTCTTCTACAGTCAGGACACCAGTCGGCACCGAACAATTGTACTCGTCCTACTTCATTGATGCCAAGAACTTTCGAAAGCTCAATATTGGAAGGGTTTGTAAAAGATTTGTTGTTATAAATTAGGGTAGGAATAATCCTCTTTCCATTATTAATTTGCTCTACTTTCTGTGTCGCTTCTTTGTCTAAATCAACATCCACAAAAGTATAATCAATATTATTATCTTTTAGAAACGATTTTGCTCTTCGGCAATCAGGACACCAG
>CALAJP010000034.1 GCA_937922815.1 uncultured Saprospiraceae bacterium | reverse complement strand
GAAAGAATAATGGTTGGTTTTCGAGTAATGGTTTTGACTTCTTGTAGATTCATTATACTCGCTGTGTCGTTAATTTGTTGTCGGTGTTTAGGGTTTTATGAACAGGACATTTGGCTCCAATCTCAACCAATCTATCAATTTGTTCATCATTTAAAGTAGCAGCATCAACTTCTATTTTCTTTTCAAATAGATCAATCTTCTTTTTAGCATCATTCGGGTCTTCGATTTTGGAATGGGTTACATAAACTTTTAGGTTTTCAATTTCCCATTTTTTTCGATTGGCATACATTCTAATCGTCATCGCTGTACAAGCTGCCAAACTAGAAGATAATAATTCGTAAGGCGAAGGTCCAAAATCATCACCACCAACTGAAAGAGGTTCATCAGCCAGGAAATGATGTTTTTTAGTGACCATTTGAGTGGTAAACTTATCCTCTTTGGCATCTAAATAACCCACAACTTGCTCTCCTTTTGCAGAAATTTTTTCTTCTTTGGGTTTTGGAAAATATTTATTTACCCAAACACCAATCATATTTCCAACATAAATACTATCCTGTTTGCTTTTCAATAAATGATCCGCACCATCTAAAGAAACGAAACTTTTGGGATGATATGCTCCTAAATATAGTTTCTGAGCATTTTCTATTCCCACAATTTTATCATAAGGAGAATGAAAAAAGATAATAGGTTTGTGCAGTTTTTTGACCTCATCTAATAAATTAATTTTAGAAAAATCTTCAATAAACTCTTTGTCAATCATAAAATCTCGCCCTCCAATATTTACAGAGATAGCCTCATCTTCTTTTAAATTTTCAACATCAACTTGGTCAATAAAATGATGTTTTACGTGAGCCACATCAGCAGGTGCACCTATAGTTGCCACCGCTTCAATTTCTTTAATACGATTGGCAGCAGTAATTACAGCAGCACCGCCCAGTGAATGCCCGACCAATAAGCTAGGAGCTTCGTATTTTTCAGTCATAAATTCGTGTACCTGAATGATATCATCCACATTGGCCGAAAAATAACTATCTGCAAATTCTCCTTGGCTTCGTCCCAACCCTGTAAAATCGAACCGTAATACTCCAAATCCATGATTGGTTAATGCCTGTGAAACATAACGTACTGCATTATATGAACTTGAGCCTGAAAAACTGTGGGCAAAAATGGCAAACTGAGAAGGGTGATCATGTTCAGGAAGTACCAATTGAGCATGTAATAAACAGCCTTTTCTATTCGGAATTTTTAAGTTTTCAAATCTCATTTTATAGTTTATTTAAGGATTTATGATTATGCCAAATACGCCATTTTAGCATTAGTATTCTTCAAATCTATTTTAATATTATCATTTACAGTTGTTGCGATACTTAACCCAACATAGTCGGCACGAATAGGAAAAGATTTATGACTCCTATCTACTAACACCGCTACTTCTATAGAGTTGGGTAATAAATTGAGCAAAGGTTTGGCAGCGTAAAAAAGGGTTCTCCCAGAATTGGCAACATCATCAACTAAAATAATATTTTTATCATCCAATTTTTCCAACTCGATATTATAGTTTACATCATTAGCATTGGGTTGTGCAGGGTTCAATGTCACATTTACCAATTCTACATTGGTATCCGCAATCGATAAGATCGCGTCTTTTAATAATTGGGCGAATGCCAATCCATTATTATTGATGCCTACTAAATAAATCAGTTCTTTTTGAAAATGATTTTCATAAATTTGATAAGCAATTCGTTTTATTTTTCTTTCAATCTGTTGATTGTTAAGTATTTCTATCATTTTTGTTGCTCTAGAACGGGTCTTTTAATTTTCATATCCAATAAAGTATCTCTTACCGTTTTGGCGATAAAGTAATTTCGATACCACTTTTTATCCGCAGGTACAATATTCCAAGGAATATCCGATTGGTTTAATGCAAATTCATAGCATTCCATATAATCATCCCATAATTTTGCTTCTTCTTTATCATTGGGATTATGTTTCCAATTGTCTTCCGCCTGAATAATTCTTTGATTTAGTTTATAGACTTGATTTTTTCTTGAAATATGTAAATAGAATTTCAAGACACGCGTATTGGCTTCCTTCGTCAATAATTCTTCAAAATGATTTATAGCGTCCATTCTAAAATCTACCGTTTTTTCATCAATCCATTTATGAACTCGCTGAATTAATATATCTTCGTAATGAGAACGATTAAAGACATGAATCATACCTTTGGGTGGAGCAATTTTATGTGCTCTCCAAATGAAATCTTGTTCAAATTCGGCTTCTGTTGGTTTTCCAAACCCAAATGCTCTTACTCCCAACGGAGAACATTCTTTGAAAGTAGAACGAGTACTGCCATCTTTTCCAGAAGCATCCATTCCTTGAAAAACAACTAATAAAGATTGTTTATTTTCAGCAAATAAATCTGTTTGCAAATCTTTAATTTCAGCTCTAAGCTCATCCAACTTGGCTTTGCATTTTTCTTTATTAAACTTTTTGCTTGGTACTGTTGATATTTTCGATAGACGAATCATATATAGTTAAATGTGGGATTTTAAAATGAGTTTACTAAGATAATCAAATGATAAGAATTATCCGACAAGGTTATTAATTTTTGCATATTGGAGAAGCATAATGGTTTTTCCATCTTTTATTTCTCCTATTTCAATCATTTTATACGCCTCTTCAAATTTCATTTCCAATACTTCAATAAACTCCTCTTCTTCTGCGAGCCCACCACCTTCATTTATTTTCATGCTAGAATCATATTCCGCTACAAAAAAATGAACGATTTCAGTAACAGAACCTGGTGACATATAGCTTTCAAATACTTTTCTAACATCAGAGACTAGATAACCTGTTTCTTCTTCCGCTTCTTTTCGAATGCAATCTTCAGCATTATCTTTTTCTAACAATCCTGCACAAGCTTCAATCAACATTCCATCAGTATTTCCATTCAAATAAGTTGGAATACGAAATTGACGGGTAAGAATTACGGTGCCTTGTTTTTTGTTAAATAATAAAATAGTTGCCCCATTTCCTCTATCGTAAGATTCTCGGCTATGAGTTTCCCAAGTACCATCTTTTTTGCGATATTTGAATTGAATTTTATGTAGAGAATACCAATTATCTGACAAAAGTGTTTTGTCAATTATTTCTATGTTTTTGTTCATATTGTAGGTTAAGGTTAGATTCGCATACTGCTTCTTTTTACAAGATACGATTGTAAAACGGAATTAAACCCTTCACGGATATCCGCTTCTATCAAATCAATCTTATGTTGTAAGCAACGAACTTTTATATTTTCTTGATGCTCTTTGAATTGTTTTGCATAATGTTCACGAACTTGCTCTGCCTGAATCTTTACTTCTTCCCCAGTTTCCATATCTTGCAAAATATAAGGGCGGTCTTCCAACTCCATTAACATTTCCAACTTTTTATCCATTACATCGAATAAAATGACTTCGTGCTTGTTGTGTTTGATATGTTGTAAGGCATTAAAAATCTCATCAACATTAGCTGCTGAATCGAACATGTCACTAAAAACGATTACCAAAGAACGTTTGTGAATACTATCGGCTACTTCGTGAAGCACTTGAGCAATATTGGAAGATGTTTGTTTTCTTTCTTCACTATACTTTTTAAGATAAGAAAGCAGTAAATTATAATGAACTGTAGAACTTTTTGCTTTGGTTTGGGTATCAATTTTGTCTCCAAAAATAGTTAACCCAAATGCATCTCTTTGTTTTTGTAACAACCGCATCAAAGCGGCTCCTGCCAAAGCACTAAACCCAAATTTATTAATTTTAACTTCAGGGTCAGCCATTGAAGGAAAATACATTGATGATGAGGCATCAATCACAATTTGACAACGAAGATTGGTTTCTTCTTCGTACCTTTTCGTAAACAACTTGTCTGTTCGAGCAAATATTTTCCAATCAATATTTTTGGTAGAATCACCTTTATTATATAATCGATGTTCAGCAAATTCGACACTAAATCCGTGAAATGGACTTTTATGAAGCCCTATGATAAAACCTTCCACCACTTGTTTGGCCAATAAGTCGAGGTTTTCAATGATATTAAATTGAGCATTATCATAAAGATTCATAATTCACTATGTTTTGGTGGATTTTGATTATGTTTAGTCAACGCAAAAACAAAGGTTTACGTTGCAAGCATTCTCAAATTTAAGGAATTATAAAACTAAAAAATAGCCTTTACTGAAATCTTGTCCAATAAAGGCTATTAAATATATTTTAAAGAAAAATTATAAACTATTTAAATATTCTATTAACATATCAATTCGTGGTTGGTCAATAACGGTAGTTCCCGTAAATGGCATGTTTCCGCATCAAGCCTTACTCCAAGGCTAAAGCTTAATGTTGTGGTGAAGGAAATATTCTTTTGAACGTAAAAGCCTTTTCAGAATCCCCATTCTTTTGCAGACAATCCAAACGTTCAACACATTCTTCTATCGTAGGAAATTGATTTTCTTCAATCCACCAAAGTGCATAATGGGCTTTGGCAAATTTCATAAACCACTCTTTTCTACGTTTTAGAAATTCAGAATGATAAGATTTATAAGTATAATCTTTTAATGAATCAACATCTTTCCACACTGAAACATTAATGATTATTTTTTCATCATTATAAGGGTTAAAATGAACCGCACTATCCGAATCGTCTTTCAATCGCCATATGAAGCCATCACTGTTTTCTGCTAGTTGATTAACTTCTTCCAGATTATCAACAAATTCTTTCATGATGGGGTCATTAATCGTTTCCCCTCTCATTCTAGCAATATTAATTTGAGCTAATTGATACATAGTTTTAGGTTTTTGAATAATTGAAAACAATTTAATTGTAGTCAAAAAAATCGGAAGTATTGCTAGGACTTGTTCCTTTTTTATTGAACAAACCTGAATTTTTACCTCTTTTTTGAAAATTTCTATTATTTGATTTATGACCATCAGAAACAAAACCCATTTTAGGCTTGGACTTTTTGTCGCGTAGTGTTTTTATATGATTTGAAAAAGCTATTCCATTTCATTTTCAGCACACCAAAAATAGCTTCATTGACAATATTAGCACTCATTTTAGATACTCCTTCTTCTCTATCTTTGAATGTAATAGGAACTTCTTTAACAGAAAGACCTAATTGATAAAGTGCAAATTTCATTTCAATTTGAAAAGCATAGCCTACAAATTTAATTTTATCTAAATCGAGACGAGCCAATGCTTTGTTTGAATAACACATAAACCCTGCGGTAGGGTCCATAATAGGCATCCAAGTTATCATACGAACATATAAAGAAGCTCCTTTGGAAAGAAAAACTCTATCGGCAGGCCAGTTTTCGAGTTTGCCTCCATCTACATATCGAGAGCCTACGGCTGCATCGGCACCATTTTGGCATTTTTCCAATAGTCGAGGAAGGTCATTAGGATTGTGAGAGAAATCAGCATCCATCTCAAATATGTAATCATAATTATTCTTTAGCCCATATTTAAACCCAGCAATATATGCGGTTCCCAAGCCTAGTTTTCCCTTTCTTTCTAACAAATGGATTGATTCGGGCGAAGTTGTTTTTTTTGTTTTTACAATATTGGCGGTTCCGTCAGGAGAGCCATCGTCAACTACTAATACATGATAAGCCCCTTCTAAGCCTAATACCGCATCTATGATATTAGAAATGTTTTCTTTTTCATTATATGTAGGGATAATTACTAATTTCTTAGACATGGGTTCACCTTATTTCAAGAATCATTTAACTATTGTCAATAACTAAATTACCTATTTTTTTAATATAAAGTTTCAAAAATCAATCAGTTTTAGTGGAAATCTATTGGGCTGATACTCTTGCATTAAGTGATATGCCTTAGAAACAATATCTTCTGTATTGGGTTTTGTAAAGTAATCTCCGTCCGAACCATAAGGAGAACGATGTTCTTTGGCACTTATTGTTATTGGTGAGGAGTCAAGGTATTGAAACCCTTTTTGCTCAACTAATACTTTTTGCATCATATAAGCCGTTGTTCCTCCTGGAACATCCTCGTCGACAAACATAACTTTGTTTGTTTTCTTTATAGAATCTAAAATGATATGTTTTTTATCAAAAGGTATCAATGTTTGCACATCAATTAATTCTACCGAAATATCTAATTTTGCTAACCGCTCTACTGCGGCTTCTACAACTCTCACACAAGCACCATAGGTTACAATTGTCAAATCATTTCCCGTGTGCAAAACATCAGGAACTCCTAATGGAATGTTGTATTCGCCCACGTTGGTAGGCATTTTTTCTCGTTGTCTATAACCATTTAGCACTTCAATAACCAAGGCTGGGTTTTTAGATTTCAATAATGAATTATAAATACCTGCTGCTTGCGTCATATTTCTTGGTACACAAACATAAATTCCTCTCAACGAACCTAGAATCATGCTAATTGGTGAACCTGAGTGCCAAATGCCTTCCAATCTATGTCCACGAGTTCTGATAATAGCAGGGGATGTTTGTTTGCCATCTGTACGGAAAAGCAGCGTAGCTAAATCATCGGTCAATGGACCTAAACCATAAACCAAATAATCTAAATATTGGATTTCGGCAATGGGTCTTAACCCTCGCAAGCCCATTCCGATAGCTTGTCCAACAATAGTCCATTCACGAATACCCGTATCGAAAATTCTTTTCTTACCGAATTTTTCTTGAAGCCCCGAAAAGCCCTGATTTACATCACCAATTTGACCTACATCTTCACCAAAAGCAAACAAGCGATTATCTTTTTCGAATGCTTTTTCAAAAAACTTATTTAATACTTGGTAACCAGGGACCGTCTTTTCGCTTTCGTAAGTAGGCTTAACAACAGGCATGTTATCTTTCCCGTTTTCAAAATATAAATTGGTATTATAATTTTCGTTAGCACGACTATATTCAGAAGCTAACAAGTATTCAATAGCCTGCTTTGTTTCTACAAACTTATTCGGAATTTCTAAATAGTATTGGCGAACAATCTTCACAAACTCAGTTCTGAATGAGATTTTTATAGCCTTGACCTTTTTGCTGAAGGTATCTAGGATAGAACTGGGAACACCTTCTTTTTTAGCAATTTCAATGATAGAAAGAACCTTTTTTTCTACAGTATCAACTTGGCTTTTATATTTTTTCCAAGCCAAGTTTTTTTGTTCTTTTACATGTTGCTTTATTTCTTTTCGAAGTTCATTTAATTCCTCTTTAGTTGCTATTTGGTTGCTAATAACCCATTCTTCGAAGATTAACAAACAGTCTCTTTCTCTTTCCCATTGCAATCTCTCTTTTGACTTGTACCTTTCATGAGAACCCGAAGTGGAGTGTCCTTGTGGTTGTGTTAATTCTTCGACATGAATAATAGCAGGAACATGGTCTATTCTCATCAGGTTACTTACCTCCTCATAAACTCGGCAAAGTTCTTGATAATCCCAGCCTTTGACTTTATAAATTCGAATACCATTGGTTAATTCATCATATTCAAATCCACTAGCTATTTCGGAAACACTTTCTTTCGCAATTTGGTATTTGGCGGGTACTGAAATACCATATCCATCATCCCAAATAGAAATGAGTAGCGGTACTTGCATAATACTTACGGCATTTATGGTCTCCCAAAAAGCTCCTTCTGCAGTACTTGCATCTCCAATTGTGCAATAACAAATTTCGTTTCCGTTATTAGAAAACTTGTTTGCATCTTTAATATTAGAAAGTTCACGATATTTTTTTGATGCTAATGCTAAACCGACTGCTCTTGCCATCTGCCCTGCAGTACAAGAAATATCAGCAGATATATTATAGGCATTAATTTGGTCTAACCAATCACCATTATCATCAATATAAGGCGTCGAAAAATGAGCATTCATTTGACGACCTCCCGAAAACGGGTCATTTTCAGTATCTGTATATAATTGCGAAAAATAGTTTTCTACGGTACACAGACCAAGGCAAAACATAATAGTTTGATCTCTATAATAGCCTGAACGGTGATCGCCTTTTCTAAAAACTTTAGATAAAGCAATTTGAGGCAACTCTTTTCCATCGCCGTATATGGCAAACTTTCCTCTACCGCTCAAAACATCCTTTCGGGCTAACAGGCTGACCTCCCTACTCAAATAACAGTTTTTAATATCATTGATGACTGTACTCTTGAAATTAAAGTTTTCATTATGAGATTGTTGAATTTGGCCTGTTTCAGAAGCGTTGTCGAACATATATGATATATATTTTGGTATTAAGCACGAAAATACGATTTTTCTAGCTAATACATTAAAAATACAGAGCTTTAAACTTGATTAGTCATAAAGGTGATAACAAAAATTTTATTAAAAAACGTTTTAGTTATCTACTTCATAAGATAAAAAAACGGCACTATCAAAAATAATCGATAGTGCCGTTTGCAACACATTAATTAATCCTTAATTTAAAACGAATTAAGAAAGGTGTGCATTGATTTTCTCTAAAAGAGCCTGTTTTGTAGCCATACCGACGTGCTTATCTACAACTTCTCCATTCTTTAAAATCAAAATGGTAGGAATACTTCTGATTCCATATCTAGTAGATACTTCTGCTTGTTCGTCAACGTTTACTTTTCCTACAACAGCTTGACCGTCTAGTTCCGTTGATAATTCGTCAATAACGGGACCTATCATTTTACAAGGTCCGCACCATTCTGCCCAAAAATCTACAACAGCTACGCCATCTATGTCTAATGCACTTTCTTTAAAATTAGTGTCTGTGAATTCAAATGCCATGATATAAAATTTCTTATTTTTGAAAATGAAATAATTATTCGATTCATTTCGGATAACTATTTTTAATAATAACTTTAATTACTACTATATTGTTTACAAACTTTGTGCAAATTCATAAAATAAGACAAGTTGTCATATTTTAACTGTCTTTATTACCTGTAATGTTTGAAACGCCTTGGACAAATTGGTTTATTTGACAGACAACAACAAAATAGATGCTAAAAAAAATAGGAAATACGCTAGCCTACACAGGTTTATTATTCATAATATTAAGGTTGTTCTTATCTCAATCGTTTATTGAACAATATTACTCTAATGGAGTGTTTTTAAAAATCGCATCTATTCAAGATTTTATTTTTGGTATTCTTCCTTTTTCTGTAGCTATTTTAATCATATTTATTATTGGTGTTTTTGGAGTTCGGAAACTGTTTGTCCAAGAACATGGAGGTAGTTTTAGAGATTGGGTATTCAGGATATTCAAATGGACGATTGGCCTGGCAGGTTGGTTTTTATTTGTTTGGGGATTCAATTACAATAGACTAAGTATTGAAGAGCTTAATGGTTTTAAAACAGCTCCACTTTCAAGAGTTGAATTGCTCGAAGAAACAGAAATGGTAACCAGTAACCTTATTCGTTTTTACGAAAAAAACGAGGAACAAATCAAAAGCCAATATGACTTTATTGAGGTAGATAGTTTTATTCCTTATTGCAAGCAATTGATTAATGAAATTGCTCCGAGTCTTCACCTAAATCCAAGAAAAAACATCACAGCAAGGCAATTAAAACCTAAAGGTTTATTATTGAAATTTTCGACAGCGGGAATATATTTTCCTTATACGGGCGAATGCAATATTGATTATGGTTTGCACCCTTTACAAAAACCTTATGTCTTGTTACACGAATATTCTCATGGTTTGGGAATAGGAGAAGAAGGTGCTTGTACTTTTGTGGGGTTGATAGCAGGAATCCGTTCAAACAAAGCTATTATTAAATATAGCGTTTTGTTAGGTTATTGGAAAAAACTTTATCGCCAAATCAATAAAGTAGATAAGGAAAAGGCAAGTCAATTTAGAAAATTATTGCCTATTTCTGTACTTAATGATATTGAGAGTATAAGGAAAAATAGTTCCCAATATCCTGATATTTTTCCAAAAATTAGAAATTCTATTTATGGCACCTTTCTGAAATCGCAGGGTATAATAGAAGGTTTAGCGAGTTATAATAGAGTAGTAACGCTTCATTATCACTACCGAAAAGCCCATCCAGCACATGAAAAGTGGCTAATTCACAATTAATTCTTCTCTGTAGTTATTTTTTCTATTGGTCTTTTAACTTCATATATAAAAGTGTTATTTATATTGGCATAGTTAATGATACATATGTTTATTAACGATAAGAGTTTTATGAATAATCATATACATTTAATCAGTTATATTGGTCATTCTCAATACGAAGATGTCGTCTAATTTTGACACTCCCATTCAGCTTGATATAGTTGAAATTAGAAAGGAGTTATAGCTTAAATTTATATAGACAATAAACCAAATTTTATTTCTCCAAAACAGGAACATAAACTTATCCAATTCGTAAGACAAAAGGTAGTAAATATCCCTATTGCCTATTGGCCGAAAATAAGAACAGAATCTTAGTCAATACAAAACAAAAGTTACCCTTTTATTCAGAAACTACCTTGAATAAATATTTTTAAAATAGGTCTTTAAAAAATAGACTATGCTAGAAAAAATTGACGATGATAGTATAAATGGTTTCAAGTATAAACTTAACGACTTGAAAGTATTTGGTTCTAAAGAGAACTTAAAGAAAACAGTAAAGAAGTATAGGAAAGTATTCCACGAATTAGAAAGTAGATACATCTATTGTGAACTTTCTTTTTATAATAAAAACTTTGATGTTGTCGATTGGACAGCACAAGTAAAATTTGTGTGCACTGACATTCTCAATGGGAAAAAAGTCTGTGAACTGAATAAAGTGGTTAGAGTTTCTCGAGATAGAAACCTAATTTATGTTCGTGAAGGTTGGGGAACCCCTGAGCCTGGTTGGTGGAAACACGGCAGTTATATATGGGAAGTATATATTAATGAGGAACATTTAGGTATTACTGAATTTCATATTATTGCAGGAGAAGAAATTACCATTGAAGATAATTCTTACTTTGATATAGATAGTATTCGACTGTTCGAAAGTCCTAGAGAAGGTGCTCCATTGGAAGTGAGAAGTTATTTGAAGCAGTTTGCAGGTAACCAGACAAAATATATTAATGTAGAAGTCTCTCTTTCTAATATTTTAACACACGAAGATCAATTTCCACTCGAACTCCAATTTAATTTTTATAATAAAGAGGGAAAGCACAAGGCTTTCATGTCTTATTTTAAACAAATAACAGGACAGAAGTCCGTAGTTTTGGATACTGGCTATGGTTCGGATACGGTAGGGTTTTGGTCCGAAGATGAATACACTTTGGAAGTTACATTCATGGAGAATGTTATTGCTGTATTATCTTTTGAAGTAGGCAAAGAATCTATTCCTTTTATGGAGCACACCATGCATGAACAAAATGATCATTCATTGGATTCCATTTTTGAATTACCTGAAGAGATAACTTTTGAGGATGCTAAAAAAGAGCTCGACGAGTTGATTGGACTCCGAAAAGTAAAAGCTCAAATTAATGAGTTGGCTACTTATATGAAATTCCTCAAGATTCGTCAAGATAAAGGATTAACTTCTGATGAAAAAGTAGATTTACATTCCTTGTTTATTGGTAATCCAGGTACAGGTAAAACTACGGTTGCCAAAATGTTGGGTAAGATTTACAAAAGTCTTGGTTTATTAACCCACGGAAAAGTATTTGAAGTAGGAAGAGCCGACTTGGTGGGGGAGTTCATAGGTCAGACTGCTCCCAAAGTTAAAAAAATGATAGAGAAGGCTCGGGGTGGAATTTTGTTCATAGACGAAGCCTACGCTCTTACGGATCGTGGCGATGATGGTAAAGATTTTGGTAGAGAAGTGATAGAGGTGCTCTTAAAAGAACTATCTGATGGGCCTGGCAATATTTCAATAGTATGTGCTGGTTACCAAAAAGAAATGGAACATTTTATAGATAGTAATCCGGGGTTGGCCTCTCGTTTCAATAACAATATCCAATTTCCTGATTATACTCCTGACGAATTGTTAGCGATTGCTAATTTTAGTGCCGATAAAAAAGGGGTGAAACTAGAGTCGCAAGCCAATAAAGTATTGTATAAAAAACTAATCGAAAAATACAGAGATAGAGATAATAAATTTGGAAATGCGAGATATGTTGATTCTTTATTGGAAGAAGCTAAACAAAACTTAGCATTAAGGGTAATGGAACAAAATTCGGATGCCGAACTTCTACCTACTGAAGCGTTATCTATTATTGAAAAAGAAGATATTGAAAAAATATTTAAACGAAAGTCTAATCGTCATATTCAATTGCCTATTGATAAAGAATTACTACAAGAGACTTTAGCTGCGTTGCACGAACTTGTTGGTTTGGAAGATATAAAAACCCAAGTAGATGAGATGGTCAAGTTGGTTAAATATTATAATGAAATAGGTAAAGATGTGATGAATGCGTTCCAAATGCATACTGTTTTTATTGGTCAACCCGGTACAGGTAAAACCACCGTGGCACGACTATTAGTTCAGTTATATAAAGCATTAGGGGTGCTCGAAAGAGGGCATTTAGTAGAAACGGATAGAAAAGGTTTGATTGCTGGATATGTAGGACAAACAGCAATCAAAACAGGTGAACTTATTGAAAAATCTATAGGTGGAGGATTATTTATTGATGAAGCGTATGGATTAACCGAAGATAATAACTCTTACGGTAAGGAAGCTATTGAAGTCTTGCTAAAAGAAATGGAAGATAAGCGAGGTGAGTTTATGGTTATTGTTGCGGGGTATCCTAAAAAAATGAAAAACTTCTTGGAATCAAATCCAGGTTTAATGTCTCGATTTGATAAGCAATTTGTTTTTAAAGATTACACCACAGACGAACTTTTAATGATAACAAAATCATTATTTGACAAAGAAGAATTGAGGCTAGAAGATGACGCTGAACAGCATATCAGAAACTTCATTCACCAAATGATTGAAAATAAAAGTAGTTATTTTGGTAATGCGAGAAGTGTGAGAAAATTAGTTTTTGAATCTATTAAAAACCAAAACCTGAGAATGGCGGGTGTAGATTCTAAACAACGTGATTGGATAAGTATTCATACCATTAAGTATGAAGATGTTTGTCAAATCGAATTAATAGAAAACCAAAAAGATGATAATCATCGAAAAATAGGTTTTTAACCAAATATATCCCCAAAAAACAAATGCCACAATGATAACTCATTGTGGCATTCTTATTTTGTGTATCAAGTGGCATTTGTTTTATGCTTCACCTTCTCTCTTGTTTTAAAGACTTTTATATATAATGCCTCGGGTTTTTGATAGATGATTTAAAAAAAAACGTTTCAGAGTTTCATCTACATGGGTGGTTCTGTTTTGAATAGGAAGTGTGACCATTATTTTTACATTGATATTACTGAAGTTTGGACAACCTATACCTTTATGGTGCACAGATGTTTCTATATAGCCTTGAAGTCTTGGTTCTTTAGATTATACCTATTGGTCAGCCAATAAACAGAATAAACGGTTGCTATTAACGATGCTATTCCAACCAGAGTACTTGTTATGGTAACCGTTTGTTCACTAATATTATCAAGTTGGTCAATCCCAATAAAGCTTGCTACTAAAACTTGAAACCCGTTGAAGAAAAAGTGGCCTGCAACGGCAACCCATATCGAATCACTATAATAATAGAGATAACCTAACAAAGCTCCAACCAATAGACGAGGAATGAATCCTTGAAATTGAAAATGTAAAAAACTAAAGACAATAGCTGCTATCCAGATAGAAAGATGCGGTTTGTTAGTGTATTGAACTAAGTTCTTTTGTAAAACGCCTCTGAAAAACAATTCTTCTCCCAACCCTGCGAGTAATCCTACCAAAAGTAAATTAGTTAAAACCGCTAAGAAATGATTCTCTGAAAAAAGAATTTGCATCATTTTAGTAGCTTCTTCCTCTATAGCTATTAAATTTTCTGAAATAGGGATCATTAAATTGAGTGCATAAGCCAATTGTAAAAAAGGAAAGCTAATTAAAATAATACCAATTCCTATAATTAGTTTCTTATTGAATATCTGATTTGTATTGAATTTTGAAAATATTTCATCTTTCGAAAAGTATAAAATTAATCCAGCAGGCAGTAAATACGAAAGGATTTGACTGACTGATAACCAGATTTTTAATTCATAAGGTTCTGGATTACTGAGCTCAGGTATTGCAAACCCCAGAATAGTCTGAGCAATAATAAAACCCAAAAAAAGGAAACCGATATTCTTAAAAGCAGACATAAAATACTATTTTCGCATTCTGTTTTTCAAAAGTGTAGCAAGATAATATATTTTGAAGGATCAATCATATTGCTGTTATATAAATATAAAATGATTATAGTATTATGACAAAAGATATTAAATTATCAGTAAATATAAATAAGGTAGCTTTAATTAGAAATTCGAGAAATGAAGGTGTACCTAATTTAGAACAAGTAGCAAAGGATTGTGAAAAATTTGGTGCTCAAGGAATTACGGTTCACCCTCGTCCTGATGAAAGGCACATTCGTTATAGTGATATACCTGTTTTAAAAGCTTGCAACACTACGGAATTCAATATAGAAGGCTACCCAAACGATAGGTTTATCGAAATGGTTTTAGCCAATAAGCCTCATCAAGTAACTTTAGTGCCAGACCCTCCAGGTGCCTTAACTTCTTCCGAAGGTTGGGATACGATAGGACGACAAAAAGAACTTAAACAAGTAGTTAAACAATTCACAGAAGCGGGAATTAGGGTTTCGATTTTCTTAGACCCAAATCCTGATTTAGTATCTGCGGCTTTAGACACAGGTACGGATAGAATAGAACTTTATACAGGAGATTATGCCAAAGATTATCATAATAACCCTTCTGAAGCAATCAAAAAATATGTCGCTACAGCAGAACTCGCACACAAAATTGGGTTAGGAGTTAATGCGGGACATGACTTAGATACCAATAATTTAATATTTTTTGGAAACGAAATTCCTTTCTTAAAGGAAGTTAGTATCGGACATGCCTTAATCAGCGACGCATTATACAATGGATTAGAATTAACTATTGCCAGATATTTGAGGTGTTTAGATTAAATTTGGTTGCATGCTAAATGTTAAAACTTT
>CALAJP010000033.1 GCA_937922815.1 uncultured Saprospiraceae bacterium | reverse complement strand
CTTTGTTTTCTGAGTTGTTGATGAGATTGGTTATTAATTCCTGAACATCGCCATCAGTGACATTTTCTTTTATTTTATCATTGAAATAATCATAGTCCTCGGTCTCATATTTTGTGTTTTGTAAGTGACCTGCAAATGCTTCTGCATAACTATAATTATGTCCGTTTTTAATAGGTGTACTGAAGGTTTTTGCGTCCTTGTTTATTTCATCAATAAAAGACTGATTATCTATTTTTAATACTTTTTCCAAATCTGTATCATTGGTTTTATCCTTGAGAATTACAAATTGATCTGTTGCAGCACTATTACCATACTCCTTAAAATTACTAATATAATTAGATCTTTTTCTTGAATGAACAGCATTGTCTTTATTCTTCTTGTACATATCCCTCCAAGAAGGCAATAAGTCTTGGTTTGCCATTACTTCAACGTAAGGTTTTTCTAAATTTAACGTGAACTCGAGCAAATTTAAGCAGCCAAACGATTATTTTTCTTGGCAAAGAAAGCAGGCTTTCGATCCATATGTTGATAAGCAGCTAAAGCAGCAAAAATATTAACAAAAGCATTTGTTGGACTTCTATGTCTAGTATGTTCAATATCACATATTGAGCTTAAAATATCAAAAACAGATTCTATACAACCACGTTTGTTAAGCATAATATTATACTTATTTTCTACAGGTAATTTCTTCATATTCTTTCTAGGTCTCGTTAATATATGAAGCTTATTTTCATAAAACCATTCAAATAATTTTGTTTTATACCCCTTATCTCCAACCATAACGCCTTTATAACCTTTAGATTTTTACTTAAACGTTAAACCATCGGGTACAGTATAAATCATCTATATCAGAATATACTTCAATTAGCTTCTTTTCTGTAAATTGTATGTTCATAATAGGTTATAGCCGCTACGATTAATGTTTTCTCTCAATTACAACATCGTAATTTGTTCGCTTTTAACCTATTATGTCTTTTCTTTTACTCGAGTTCACGTTTATTAATAAATTATTGCACTAGTTATGTTGTTCTTCAAATATCTAACGCTATCAACATCTACAATAGCCCTAAATCTATTAGTGTCTAGTAGTATGAAATAATTTCTTATTTTCTGTCGGGTAGAGTATACTATTTTCCAAGTGAATACGGAAAAATACCATCCAATTATAATAAGTTAGACGAAGGAATATATTCAGGATTGTTTGATAGTGGAATAGTATGTGTAAGAATTTTATTCGATAAAGAAAAAACAGGTTCCCCAAAACCTCAAAAAACGTTACTTATCATTCCAACGATAAGTATCTAATTCGAACCCACAAAGATCAAGTACTCTGTCCACTACCGTAAGGGCTACCTCTGTTACGGTTTGCGGTTTTGAATAAAAGGAAGGAGTTGCAGGACAAATAATTCCACCTGCTTCGGTTACCGTTTTCATATTTCGGATATGAATTAAACTTAATGGTGTTTCTCTCGCTACTAAAATAAGTTTTCGCCTTTCTTTTAATACCACATCAGCAGCTCTAGTTACCAAATCATTAGATACACCCGTGCTAATTCTCGCCAATAATCCCATGCTACAAGGGCAAACAATCATAGTTTCGTATTGTGCGGATCCACTAGCGATGGGTGACATAAAATCATTTTTAGCATAAAAATCGAATTTTTGATATTTAGAAGCATCAAATTCACCAAGCTCTAATTCCCAGTTCAGTTTAGCATTATCACTCATAACCACCGCTACTCGCTCCCATTGATCTGAAATTTCAAGCATCCTATCAAATAATAATTGAGTATAAATAGCTCCTGAAGAACCACCAGCAGCGATAACAACCTTTCTCCCCTTTGTCATAATATCTTAAAATTTCGTTTAATAACTTATTATTTTGTTAATATCAAAACATAGAACTTGATAATTATGTTTATAATATAGTTATTGTAAAAAAAAATAAATTTATGAGAATAGTAAAAGGATTAGGAGTATTGGCAATTTTAGCGTTCGTTTTCGCTTTCACATGTAGTTCAAACTCTGAAGAAAATCCAACTGAGTCAGTTGTTGAAGTAAAGCAAGAAACAAAAGGAATAAAATGGTACACTTGGGAAGAAGCGATAAAGCTTCATGCTGATAACCCAAGAGATATTGTAATCGATTTATACACGGATTGGTGTCATTGGTGTAAAGTAATGGACAAAAAAACTTTTTCAGATAAGGGAATTGGCGAGTATGTAAATGCTAATTTTTATGCAGTAAAATTCAACGCTGAACAAAAGGAGTCAATAAACTGGAATGGTCACGAATTTAAACATTTGGCTGCAGGAAGAAGAGGAATCCATGAATTAGCCTATTCATTAATGGACGGTAGAGCTTCGTATCCTACTGTAGTTTACTTAAACAAAAAATTGGAGAGAATAATGGTTTCTCCGGGTTTTAAGGAAGTTCCTCAATTCAAAAAAGAATTGGATTATGTTAATCAAGAAGCATACAAAACTACTTCTTGGACGGACTATCAAAATTCGAAATAATAGTTTAACGATTTGAGTCGTCCTAAAATAGGTTGACAGTTTTTAAATAAAAAGCCATTCAAATATTTGAATGGCTTTTTTGTTGCAAAAAAATCGAGAGGTGAATTAAACCTTTTCAAAGAAAAAAGTCTAATATGATATATCGTTTAAATTTTAAACCAAAAAATAACAAAATGGATTTTAAATTCCTCTCATTTTCCGCTTTAATAGCTCTAAGTTTAGCGTCATGCAAAAACGACGATGACACTACTAATACAAACACCACAACGAATGAACCGACTACTGAACTCCACGATGCTTTTGCTGAATTTGATAGTGATAACTTCACTATTATGTTAGATGGAGACGAGGTTGTTATTGAAACCAATGGGTTGCCTAACCATACTTCACCATATTGGTCAAATACTACAGAGCGTTCTCTTAGTGGCCCAATGGGAAACATTATTAAAACTAATGCAGCAGAAGTAAATCATGAATTGTTTATAGCTCCTACAGTTACCTCTTTTGAAAATATGGCACCTGGAAATATAGATGATTTTAATGGTTCATATACCTTACGAGTACCTTCAAAACCTGTTTTGGCTAATTCTTCATCAGCAACAGGTTTGGGCGCAATTGGTTTTGCAGTTAGTGGCTCTGTAATCTATAACGATGAAGAAGGTCCTAATATACCATTAGACAATGCGGTGGGGTCTTTAGATTATACTGCTGCTCATACAGGACCACAAAGTTATCATTACCATTTAGAGCCTAAAGCATGGACAAATGATGATGATAAATTGGTTGGTATTATTTCTGATGGTTTTTTCATTTATGGTAGAAAAGATTATGATGGAACATACCCAACAGATTTAGATGCGTCAGGCGGTCATTTTGGACCTACAATACATAATCCAGATGGAGAATATCATTATCATATTCAAAATGAAGCTTACTTAGGAGAATATTATATTATTTTCCCTGGTGACTATCAAGGTACTCCAAATGCAATACAATAAATATTATATTGGCATTATAATCGCCATTTTTTTTCAATGCAATTTTGGTGAACATAACGATCTAGGTTCACCAAAACCTGTATTGTCTGATGCTCTTTTTTTAGATCAAGACAAAGGATTAACCTTTTACCACAAAAGCCCATTTACGGGAATAGCGTTATCCAATTATAAAAATAATGTGCCAGCCTCATCCATTACTTATAAGAATGGTAAAAAAGATGGCTTATATCGTAAATGGTTTAAAAATGGAAACTTAAGTTTTGAAGCCAACTATTCTGATGGTAAACAAAGTGGTAAAACATTCACTTGGTGGAGTAACGGAAATTTAAGAAGCGAATCCAATTTTGTAAATGGTATTCCCGATGGAATTCAATTACAGTATTATAAAACAGGTACAATTTTCAAGAAGTTAAACCTTGTCGCTGGTAAAGAAGAAGGGTTGCAGCAATCATGGAGAGAAAATGGTAAGCTTTATAATAATTATGAAGCAAAAGATGGAAGAATTTTTGGTCTCAAAAGATCACAACTCTGTTATAAATTAGATAATGAAGAAGTTCAATATTAACGCAATTTACATGACCTTGGTCTTTGCATTACTTTTAATTTCCTGCAATACGAAAGAAAGAGAAAGAAGACCTGGTAAATTACCTTATTACAATGAAGCTACCTTTACCCCTCTTTGGTTAGCAACTGGAGATGAAAAAGTGAAAAGTATTCACAAAATTCCATCTTTCAATTTAATTAATCAAGATGGAGAACAAGTAACTGAAAACACTTTCAAAGATAAAATTTATGTATCTGATTTTTTCTTTACTTCTTGCCCTGGTATTTGTCCGAAAATGACCTCTAATATGCATAAACTACAAGAAGAGTTTATGGACGATAAAAATGTATTATTGTTATCACATTCCGTTACTCCTCAGAAAGATTCAGTAAGCGTATTAAATGATTATGCAGCAGCTAATGATGTAATTACTGAGAAATGGCATTTAGTTACAGGCAATCAAAAAGAAATTTATGATTTGGGTAGGAAAAGTTATTTCGTTGAAGAAGATTTAGGCTTAGAAAGAAACGAAGATGAATTTCTTCATACAGAAAACTTTATTTTAGTAGATGCTCACAAACATATCCGTGGCATTTACAATGGAATAAATAAAGCTTCTATAGAACAACTTATAGCCGATATAAAAATTTTACAAAAGGAGAGTTAATCAAAAATAAGAGTAAGGATATATCCTTACTCTTTATTTTTTAGTTCGTAATTGTCAAATGCTAAACTTTACAAACTTAATCGTTTTGCCATTTGCTAGATGATCTATTTCATATTTGGTTTTAATATCCAAATCAGGATGAATTAGGTCTTGGGCATAAATATCGTCACTTTGTACGATTGATTTTACTTTATCATCTTCCTCAATTACTTCTAGTGTGAAATCATACAATTGAATTTCGTCCGTTTTTAAATGTACTGCTCCCGTAGGTGCTAAAAAATGTCTATATTTTCCTATAAAATACGGAGAACTTAATCTACGGTTCGATTTACTTTTTCGAAGAAATGGATCAGGAAACGTTATCCAAATATTTGATACCTCGTCTTTTTCAAAGAACTGTTCTATAAACTCGATACGAGTTCTAAAGAAAGCCGCATTTTTAATGCCCTTCTCTAAGGCTACACTTGCTCCTTGCCAAATACGGTTTCCTTTAATATCAACCCCTAAAAAATTAATATCTGGGTACCTTTCCGCCAAACCTAAAGTATATGCTCCACCTCCACAAGCCAATTCCAAAACTAGAGGATTGTTATTTCCAAACAATAATTCACTCCATTTACCTTTAAAGTCTAAATGTTCATCAGCGTTTCTCGAAAGTAAATTATCCTCACGATTCAAGTTCTCTACTACGTTAGAAAATTGTGATATTTGATCAAACTTTAATAATTTATTTTTTCCCATTTATCTCAAAATGTTTATTTCGAATTCTAAAAAATGCAAATTTACGATTTTCTATCTCTCCATCTAAAATAAGTTGCAATTGTTAGCCCAGAAATGGTATGATAAACGCCCCAACCCGCCATAATTAGTGCCATTCCACCCAATCCATCAAAGAATGAAAATATAATTGCTAAACCAAGCCCAGAATTTTGAATCCCTGTTTCTATCGTTAATGTCCTTACAGAAGGCGTGTCTAAACCCCATATTCGTCCCCAAGAATATCCGATGATTAATGCAATTAAATTGTGAAAAAACACCAACTTTAAGACCAATCCAAAATATTCTAAAAAATGAGTTTTATTGTTATAACAAGCTACAATTACTAGTAATATAAAAGCGAAAAACGAAAGTGGACTGAGGATTTTATTTACTTTGATAGACCATTCTTCAAATAAAGTTCGAACATACATTCCAATACAAAGGGGAATAATTAGAATAACCATCAGCAATAATAACATATCAAATATTCCTATTTCTGTAGATTGAAGTAACTTTTGTGTAGGAGGGTAAAAAGATGCCCATATCTGAAAATTTACAGGCGTAAGCACAAAACAGGTCATCGAAGCCAGTGCGGTTAAGCTGATGGATAAGGCTGTATTTCCTTTTCCGAAATAGGTTATAAAATTAGAAATATTTCCTCCAGGACAAGCAGCAACTAACATCATCCCTAGTGCTACGGAGGGGTGCGGCTCATAAAGTAATACAAAAATAAAAGTAAATAATGGTAGTAAAATGAACTGAGCTGAAAACCCGACTAATATGCTTTTAGGCGTTTCGAATAGCTTTTTAAAATCTTCTACTTTTAAATCTAATGCGACACCAAACATAATTACACCTAATAGGATATTCATTATCCATAACGCTTGACTATCATAATTTATGACAATACTATCTATATTATTCATCTATCTTATATTATTCAATATGATTTTTGTAATAATCAACAACTTCAGGGTATATAAAAATATCCTTTGGTTGAATAGGACGACTAAGGTACAAACCTTCCATTGTCCTACATCTACTTAACGCCACATAAGTTTGTCCATGTTCAAAAGCTCCTCTGTCCAAATCGACATTCACTTGGTCAAAAGTTTTTCCTTGGCTTTTGTGTATAGTCATTGCCCATGCTAATTTTAGGGGGTATTGTTTGAATGAGCCTAATACTTTTACTTCAAATTTAGGGGTCAAAGAATCTATGCTAGGCACATATTGTACATTTTCCCATTCTGCTTTTTCTATCGCAATTAGTTCATTTTTTTCTTCCGTTTCTATTATCAAATTAGGTTCAATTTGTTTTACAACGCCTAATGTCCCATTTACAAATCTGCCCTCTTGGTCATTTTTAATAAACATTACTTGCGCTTCCTTTTTTAACACTAAATGTTCTTCGGTTGGATAAATATTAGCGGGGAAAGTTCCTGTTTTCTCGGCAATAAAAATTTTTGGAGAACCATCCAAATTACTTAATTCTTTTTGATTGATGGCATCAACTTTATAATTCACCGTAGAAAGTTTGATGATTGGTTGTGACGATTTTGGTTTCTCACAACGATTATTTAATAATATCAAATCATCGGCATCACTTCTCCCCATCCGAATTCGATTCAATATATTTTTAAAAAGAGCTGATTCTTGCCTGAAAATATGTTTTAACTCGATACCTATTAATTGGTTGGTTTGTAATATTTCGGCATTGAAAAAAAACGGTGAGCCGTATAACATTTTAATAATTTCTCGTTCAGACCCTTTTCCCAAAACAGGTGGCAACTGAAATAAATCTCCAAAAGCGATGATTTGGACGCCACCAAAAGGAGCATTATTTTGACGATTGAGTTGTAAAAACCAATTTATTCCATCTAAAACATCAGCTCTAACCATTGATATTTCATCAATTATAATACAATCTAAACTTTTGTATAATTTAGAAAACCGTTTCTTGACCTTAATATCTTCGGAACGAATAATTCGTGGAGGAAAAGAGAAAAAGGAATGAATGGTTTGTCCAGCCACATTCAAGGCTGCAATTCCTGTAGGTGCTAATACTACATGTTTTTTCTTCGTAGAACTACTAAATAACCTTAATAAAGTAGATTTTCCTGTCCCTGCTTTACCTGTAATGAAATAGTTGTCATCAGCGTTTTCTAGTTCAGACAAAGTGTCTTTAAATTCTTGACTTAATATTTTGATATGATCGAAGTTCAATGCCATTCGCAAACTTACGAAATTGAAAAGGCTAAGCAAAAGGTGTTCCTAATTCTATTTTGATTTCGTTCTCATTTTTTTGTAAATTTTGATTAATTTCTTTTATTTAAATGTTAGACATGATTACGAATGAACCCATGTGGGTTACAAAATGTTCTTTTTACTTCGCTGTTCGTCAAGTACTCATTTTAATACCGAGGGGGGTTAGATTGCGTGTTTTCGTTGATTGAAATAAAAACTCCTATTTTTCCTCTTATACAACCCAATTCTTAATAATATCCGTTATACGCCTATCATTATTGAAGTTTTATTTATATTTATAATTCTAAGTTACAGTATTCTAAAAATATAGCTATTCGTTAATTTAATAATAACAAAAACTAAGTATTACTAATTTAGTTTTTTGTTTAATTAACTCACATAAATATTATTAACCGCTTAAATAAACTAACATGAAATACAAAATTTTAGTTCTTTCATTTTTAGGTGTTTTATTTTGTTCGACATCTATTTATGGACAAGAATTCAAGTCAGCGATTGGACTAAGGCTAGGTTATCCGACATCGGTTACTTATAAAACATTCATTACCGAATCTGCAGCATTAGAGTTTTTTGCAGGCACTAGAGGGCAGAGAAATGTAGTAAACGGAAATGGTTGGAGATGGTGGTCTCTCAGTGGTGCATATCAAATCCATAAACCCGTTAATTTAGATGGCATTGAAGGTCTAAATTATTATTATGGTTTTGGGGCAACGGCTTTATTTTGGAACTTTGATTTTGAAACTGACGACAACACAACTGTTTTTGGTGCACAAGGCTATTTAGGCTTATCATATACACTAAGAAACCAACCCATTAATTTTTCTGCCGATTGGATTCCTACTTTTTTAATAGGAGGTTTTTCAAATGGTTTTGGAGGTGGATATGGAAGTTTTGCCGTGAGATATGTTTTGAAATAAATGTATAAATATTAAACTTTAGGATGTCAAAGAAACCATAAACATCATCAATTATTTACTAAATCACCTCAAAGAACCTGCTTAATGATACTTAGATTATTTCGCCAAAACAAATGCGTAGGGTTATATTGCTTTTTATTCTTTTTGGCAATAATAGGCTGTAAAGAAAACAAAAAACATAATACCTCTAATCCCGAGTTGTATAAAGAATATATTGTCGCTTATCCCGAGTCAAAAATATCAAGATCTCAATATTTGAAAATAGTGTTCAAAGAACATTTGGCAGAAAAAATTGAAGATATGCCTTCATTGAAATCAGATATTTTGGGCTGTTACCCTGCGGTTAAATTCGATTTATCTTGGGAAAGTACAAATACATTGGCATTTAAATCAAAGTCTCCATTGAACTGGAATGAAGTATATTATTTTTCGTTAAATCTGAAAAGACTATTTCCTGGTATTTCTAACACGTTAGAATATTTTACATTTTCGGGTAGAACAGAAAATTTTAATTTATCCATTATTGTCCCCAATATTCCTATTGTTGAAGCCAACTCCCCTTCTAATTTATTTGATTTGAAGGGTACTATAGTTTACCCTAAAGCCAATACTGTTTCTTTAGAAGAATTAACCAATGCAATTAGTGTACAACAGAATGGAAAAAAATTAGATATTCAGATTGTTGATTTTGACAATACGAGTGCTAAACAAAGTTTTATTATTAAAGGTGTTGAGCGTTTGGAAGAAAAATCTAAAGTAAAAATCACTTGTGATCACACTATTTTTGATTCTAAAGGAGAAACTAATTACGAATTGCCTGTTGCTGCTGATGGCGAATTTACCTTAGTTGAAGTGAATTTTAATAGTGAGTCCGCCAATACCGTCAATTTATATTTTTCAGAAGAATTAACCGAGAATCAAGATTTGACAGGCTTGGTATATATTAAAGGTTATAAAGAGGAAATATCCTACTTAAAAAAAGGGAATCAGTTAATCTTATATTTAGCTAAAAAACTTCAAGGCAGTAAAAAAGTTGTTGTTTCGCCAACCGTACGAAGTAAATACGGAAATACGATTGGAGAAGAAATATTCTATGAGTTAAATCTTCAAGATTTAAAGCCCGAAATTCAGATGTTAAGTGTTGGGAATATTATCCCGCCAACCGATGGCAAGGTATTGTTACCCATAAAAACTATGAATTTGAATAAGGTACTATTAGAGATTTTTAAAATTTACCCTAATAATACTTTTCAATTTTTACAAAAATCTTCCATAAGAAATACGGATGCTTACGAACTCCAATATGTCGGAGAAGTAGTCAAACAAGAACGCATTAATTTAAATAGCCCAGAAAACAAGGCGACTCCCAATGTATGGAATTTTCATTCGATAGACATCAATAAATATGTTGACGTTGAGCCTGGAGCCGTCTATCAAGTGAGACTTGCTTATGAACCAAGCGATGTTCTCTCTTATTGTCAAAAATCGTTTAAAGAAATTCCTATTCCAAGGCAAAACAATAATAAAGACCTTTCGCTGATGGACTATTTATTTTATGATTATGAATACCATAAGTTAAGTGCTGAAGAAACTCCTAGTTGTGGAAAAATTTCATTTGGTCCTTATAGTATTGTTAAATCAGTGAATGTACTGAGTTCTAACTTAGGAGTTATTGTCAAAAAGAATGAAAATGATTTTGTTTCTGGAGCCATCACAAGAATATCAGACGCAGAACCTTTGGACGGAGCAACTATTACTTTTTATGACCACATCCATCAACCTATTCAGACTTTTACGACTGAGGGAGGAGGTTTGTATGAAGGGAAGCTAAATAAAACACCTTTTATCGCTATTGCCAAATTTGGAGATGATATTGAATATATTAAGCTTAAAGATGGTCTATCCTTAGCGTTGGGTTCTTTTGACGTTAAAGGGCAGCGAACTCCGAAAGGTTTGAAAGGTTATATCTATGGAGACAGAGGCGTTTGGAGACCTGGTGATTCTGTTTATACTCATTTTGTACTCCAAGACAAAACCCTAAAAATACCTACCAGTCACCCTATTATATTTGAAGTATTTACTCCTTCGGGTAAAAGCTATTATAAAAAAGTAAAAAGTAATCATCAGAAACATTTGTATTCATTTCCGTTCAAAACTAATGCGTCTGACCCTACAGGTGCTTGGATGGCAAAGGTAAAAATAGGGAAAGCTACTTTTTCTAAGGTTTTAAAAGTAGAAACCATTAAGCCTAATCGGATGGTTGCACTAATTGAAGATGAAAAAAGGTTGATTTATTCTAATCAATTTGACAATCCTCTTCCGATGAATGTAAAATGGTTGCAGGGTACGCCAGCACAAAATACAAAAGTAACCATTGATCATACCTTAAGAAAAATCAAACCTAATAATCAATTTTTTAATGATTTTATTTTTCACAATCCTATAGAATTAAAAGTAAATAATAGAATTGACACTTGGACAGGAAATACAAACGAATCAGGAGAACTTGAGTATTCATTACCATCTAATGAAAATTTCGAAAGCTATACCCGATCAATTGCAGAAATTCGTAGTTACGAGACGGGCGGCAATTTTTCGACACAATATCTCGATTTTACATTTAGCCCTTACAAAAACTATGTCGGTGTAAAAATCCCCGAAGGTAGATATGGCGGGAAATATTTATACCCTAATGATAAAGAAGAAATAGAAGTAGCTCTAGTTACAGAAAAGGGTGCTCCTGTCACTAAAGCTAATATTAGTTATACTATCTATAAACTAAAATATAATTGGTGGTATCAAAGACAAAATTCTGGCTTGCATGGTTTAGCAGATGATATTTATCAAAATAAAGTAAAAGAAGGTAAGGTAACGACTTCTTCAAAAGGCAGTACATCTATATCAACGAACCATTTAGAAAGAGGCCCTTATTTAATAGTAGCTTGCGATGGGGATAATCATTGTTCGGGCGATAAATTCTATGTAGGTTCGGGCTGGGACTATTGGGATTCTGGAAATGATGGAATGACTCTAAATAAAAGAAAATCTGCTTCAAGAACTTTAATTAAAACAAACCAAAAGAAATATAAAGTAGGGGAACAAATTGAATTTTCAATGCCTACCAATTCCTCTGGCAATCTGCTAGTATCTATTGAGAATGGAAACAAAGTAATCAAGAAGTTTTGGCAACAGCCTCAAGAAAACCAGACAACGGTCAGTTTTGAAGCTACTGAAGAAATGAGCCCTAATATTTATATTCATGTGTCTTATTTACAAGCTCATAATCAAGTAGAAAATGATCTCCCTATTCGACTTTATGGAATTGCATCAGTGTTGGTAGAAAATGAAAATACAATTCTTAATCCTGTCATTGAGTCTGTCAATAAAACTGAACCCGAGCGTAAATTAGCAATAAAAGTGAGCGAAAAAAATGGCAAAGAAATGGCTTATACCCTTTCTGTCGTTGACGAAGGTTTGTTATCATTAACCAACTTTAAAACGCCTAACCCACATCATTCCTTCTATTCAAAAGAAGCACTGGGAGTGAAAACATGGGATATGTATGATAATGTCATTGGAGGTTTTGCAGGACAAATGGAAAAAATATCTTCGATTGGAGGAGACGAATTATCTAATAATGCAGAGAAAAACAAACAAGCTAATAGGTTCAAGTCAATTGCAAAAACAATAGGAACTTTCACCCTACAACCTGGTGCCAGTAAAAATCATCAAGTTGATATTCCCTTATATTTAGGTGCGGTTCGTTTGATGGTTACGGCGGTATCTAACGAAGCCTATGGTTCAGCAGAAAAACAAGTAGAAGTGAGTAAACCTGTGATGGGGCTCACCACGATGCCAAGAGTACTGAACGTAAATTCAGAACTTAAAATTCCAGTGACTGTTTTTGTAAATGAGGATAACTATAAATCGGTTACTGTTGCTATTAAATCAAAAAATGGGTTCTTAAAAATAGAGGACGCTGAAAAAAATATTTCTTTCAAATCGAGAGGCGAAAAAACAGTGTACTTCGATGCTAAAATTCTGAATAAAGAAGGAATCGAAAATATAGAAATTGCAACCAAAAGCAAAAATTCTTTGTCTAAAGAAAAAATTGAAATCAAAGTATATAATCCAAACCCTTTTGTTTATCAAAACAATTTCGAAAAAGTACCTGCTGGGCAAAGTCTTGATAAAGCACTGACAGCAATAGGCCTGGAAGGAACTAATACGATTAATGTAGAATGGTCATCAATCCCGCCTCTAAATTTAGAATATCGATTGAGAAGTCTTATTCGTTATCCGCACGGTTGTATAGAACAAACTACTTCCAAGGCATTTCCACAGTTATTGGTTAATCAGATTATAGATATCGATTCTAAAAAAACAAAGCTAATGGAATCAAATGTTAAGGCTGCTATTGATAAATTGAGTAGATTCCAAATGTCAAATGGTAGTTTTTCTTATTGGCAAGGAGGTCAATATAGTGATTGGGGAACTTCCTATGCAGGGCATTTCTTGTTAGAAGCTCAGAAACTCGGATATTTTGTGCCTAAATCAATGATAGAAAATTGGAAATTATTTCAGTTTAACGAATCTAATAGTTTTGACAAAAACAAAAATATTGTATTACACGCCTATCGTTTATTTACACTTGCACTTTGTGGAGAATCTAATTTGGGAGCACTGAATAGATTTCGAGAATATGAAAAGAAATCAGGATTAGCCTCATTATTACTGGCAGCTTCCTACCAACTGGTTGGTAAAGAAAAAATAGCTAAAGAAATAACAAATAATATCAATTTTGAGTCTAAAAACTATAGAGAATTGTCTTATTCTTATGGTTCTACCTTGAGAGACAATTCTTTTGCCTTATTACTTTCATCAATTTTAAAAGACGATAAACTCAAAAATACATTAATACCTAAAGTCTCAGATGGGCTTAATTATAAAAATTGGTTAAGTACGCAAGAGACTGCTTTTGCATTAATTGGAATGTCATCAGTCATTAATAGTCAGAATACTAGTCTTGATAATGTGGCTATTTCTATCAATAAAGAGTCCATTTCAAATACAATTAATACTTCCAAAGCATTAAGAAGTTATACTTCCAATATGGACGAGCAGTGCAATTTGTCGGCGAAAAATAACACACAACAGCCTGTTTATGTTTCGTGGACAATAGGAGGAAAACCGTCAAGTAAACCTGTTCTGAAATCAACAAATCAGGACTTAGGCTTAACGGTTAACTATTACGACAAAGAAGGTGAATCAATCCAATTGAATGAAATTGAGCAAGGTATGGATATTACGGTTCAAGCAACTATAAAATCTAATACCAGCCGTTATCGTCGGCTTGACGAAATGGCATTAGAAATGGTGTTTCCTCCAGGATGGGAAATTAGAAATAGTAGAATTGGTGGTGATGGCAATGCTTCTCAAAATTTTGAATATCAAGATATTCGAGATGATAAAATTTATACTTATTTTGATATGGGTTCTAAATCAACCAAAACATTCACTTTTAATGTAAATGCGGCTTATGAAGGAGTTTATCAAATGCCCGTCCAAAGGGTTTATGCCATGTACGACGAAACTTTGATGGCAAATACGGCAAACAAAAGCATAAAGATTTTAAAAAATTAATTGCTAATGTTTAAAGGTTCTAAGTTTCATGAAATCATACATTTAATGCCCTATCATTGGTATATGAAAAGGCATGCTATTGAGACAAAATATTTTATTAATGAACTTAGTTATGGAAGTCATTCGCAGCAAAAAATATTAAATGTTACTCCGTTAAAAATAACAAAGCCTAATCCAATTATCTATTTTCATGGAGGTGGTTGGGTAATGGGAACTCCAGCGTTGTTTATTAAAAATGCTGCTGTATTTACGGCACAGGGGTATGAAGTTTTTTTGGTTGGATATCGTAAATTGCTATCACACCGCTCTGATGAAATGATAAGTGATGTGTTAAATTCATTTGATTACATCAAATCAATAAGAAAAGATAGTCATTTCTTATTAGGAGGTATTTCGGCGGGTGCACATTTGGCATCTTTTCTATCATTTCAATCAACAGCAAAGAATCTAATCAATGGTGTTTTTGGATGTGGTACACCGATAGATTTAAAAAATATGCCCAAAAGTTTAATTTTAAAGAAATTGACTAATAATTATAATGAGGATTGGGTAAGCTATATTTCGCCCATTAATTATTTATCAAAAAAAGATTCAAGCTCTATTCCTCATTTGTTTTTTGTAGGCAAGCATGACGGATTAATTCCCTATTCAACACAAAAGGAAGCCGTTACAAAAATAAAAGCTTTTCATGAAGTCATTGAATATGATATGACGCATATTCAGTTAGTTGAATGGGCGTTTATAAATAATGAAATTAGAAAAAAATTATTAATGTTTTTAAACACGGTTTCTAAATAAGTAAAAGAACAAAGGCTAAATGAAATTTCATTTAGCCTTTGTTCTTATTAATCTGGTTTGTCCTTTCTTTAATAATTTACAAATTGGAATTCAGCACGTCTATTCAACTGTCTTCCTTCTTCGGTATCATTGGTTTCGATAGGTTCATATTCTCCAAAACCTTTGTATTTTACTTTTTCCATATTTACCCCCATTAATTTTAAATACAAGTAACAAGACTTTGCTCTTGCTTCTGATAGTTTCTGGTTGAAATTATCCGCTCCTGTATTATCCGAGTGTCCTCTAATTTCTAAATGATATTCTGGACTCTTTTTCATTAAATTGACTATTGCATTTAAAGCAGGGTACGATTCAGGTAATAAAGTTGCTGTACCATAACCAAATTGAACGTTTTCTAAAGCATTATCCAATACTTTTTTATGAGACCTTTTAAGTTTAGGGCAACCGTTGGACCCGTCTACACCTTTACTGTCAGGGCATTTATCTATAGCGTCTGGAATACCATCTCCGTCGGTATCTTGTTCAGGACATCCATTATTACCACCATTTTCATCAGGACACTTATCGTCTTTATCAGCAACACCATCTCCGTCAGTATCTGGGCAACCTTTTGTTTGGGCAGTACCTAATTGATCAGGGCACTCATCTTCATTATTAGGTACACCGTCTCCATCAATATCGTTAGGGTCGTTAGGACAACCGCCGTATTCTGCAATGCCTTTTTCATTAGGACACTTATCTTCTTTATCTGTAATACCATCTTGGTCAACATCTGGGCAACCGTTGGCGGCGAATGAACCTTTCTCGTCTGGACATTCATCGTCGGCATCAGCAACACCGTCCTCGTCAGTATCTGGACAGCCACTTAGTTTAGCGATACCAGCAACATCAGGACATGAATCTTTAGAATCAATTATTCCGTCACCATCTTTATCCAAAACAACTAAGTCTACTTTTTCTTTTTTCTTTTTAACTTCCTCGTCCCCTAGCAAAAATCCTACTTTTGCTCCAAAAAAGTAATAACTATCAGGCTTGTCAGGGTTACCCGATTGAGCCACTCCGTCTAATAAGTCAGTAAACATGTATCTATAACCGCCATTGACGCCAAATCTAAGTCCATTTTTTAGAACAAAATCGATTCCGCCACCTATTGGAACGCCAAATACAGTTGCTAAAGATTCTATTTTGTCTAAGTCCTCTCCTATTTTATCTTTAAATTCTTGTGATTTATTACCCACATTTATTCTATGGTCGACATCTATGTTCACAAAATCAATTAAGCCTCCTGCCGAAATATAAGGAGCAATAGCTATCTTTTTGGTACTTCCCATTTTGTTGCCAAAAGGATAATAGTCTCCAGATAAACTTAATTCTGCTAATTGGTTTGTAAAAGTAAAAGCTCTATTGCTAAACTGAGAAGGGTCATCACCTTTCAATCTAATGAAGTTCAAGCCTAGATTAAGAGCAATATTCTTATTGAAATGGTTTTTAATATACAAGCCCCCGCCTACACTGGTCTGTGATAAATCGCCAATATTATCGGGAGTTAAGTCCCCAATATAGTTGGAACCGCCTAGTAAAAAACCACCCTCCCATTGAGCTACGGATGTAAAATGAATTATGGTAAGAAAAACTAACGTAAGTATTGACTTCATAAGTAATATGAATTAGTAATTTAATGATGTTTTAGATTTTTCGAATTGTAATAAACTGTTACTATATATTTTTATGGTTAAATGGATAATTTGTTTTACAATATGCGAAAAAGTTCTATTATTTAATTCAAATGAATTAATAAAACTAAATCTCAATGTTATAATTAGTTATCCATAATACAAAAGTACATATGATTTTGTCGTTTAATATCAATATATAGATTTTAATAATATGTAATAAGCAATAATTGAACCAATTTTTTAACTAACTGTCTAGAGTGCTTTTATATTACTCAAAAACAAAAAAGAAATCATTTTTTGCTAAATCATTCCCCTTTGAGATATTGAACCCTAATCGAAGCAAGCAAATAGCTAAGTTTGAGCTTGGTTTAATATTCTTGACCCATACTTTGGTATAACCATTGGACAAAGAGTGAGACAACATTCTATTTATGATAAATTTGGAGTAACCAAAGTTTCGATAAGAAGGGTTTAAATAAATAAAACGCACTTCACTTTCTTTGTTTGTATTGAATTTCAATAGTCCTGTTCCTATTTCATGGTTATTAAACTTTATAACATAGGGGATTTTTGATAAGTCATTTATGTTTTGGTATAATTCTTTTTCATCTGCATTAGGGATTCTATTTTTTTCATTACGAACGAAGGTGTTAAACATTTCAAACAAAACATTTTCCTTATTATTTACAATATTTTCAATTGTTAGTTCCGTTTTTTCTTTGGCATAAAAAGTATCAAAAATGTTATTTTTATCCATACTATCGTTCAATAACAAGATATTATCTGCAAAATGAGGGTCAATAGGCATAAAGAAATTTCTCACAGTTCTCTCCAAGCCTTTCCATGTTGATTCTAACTTTAGCTCTAAGTTTCTCCCCTTGGTAGATAACATATTCAACTTGGATCTTCTATCGTCAGGGTCTATCTCTTGTATGATAATTCCTTTATTAAGAAACATTCTGAGAACATTCTTGACTGCAATATGGGTAAATCCGCATCGCTTCGAAATTTCGTTTACGCTAATTGCTTCATTGGTATCGGCAAGTGTGGTGTACACAGAAAACCAACTCATCTTAAAATCTAAGTTACTTTCTTTAAACACCTTATCTCCTTCTACATAAAGTTTGTCAACGATTTGCCTAAACCTAGATATGGCTACTAAATTATGATATTTCATTTTATTATTTTAAAATTATAATCCTAAATATAAAACATATTTCATAAAATTGCAATCTGATTTTATATTTTTACTCCCCAAAAGCATAAATATTAGTTATGGGTAAGGAATTTAAGTTCAAGCAGTTTTCTATATCTCAAGAAAATGTCAAGATGAAAATAGGTACAGATGGCGTACTATTAGGAGCTTGGGTTGGGGTCAACAATACCAAATCTGCGATTGACATAGGCACAGGAACAGGTGTTATTGCCTTAATGTTGGCACAACGGGCTCAAGGAATTTTAGTAGCAGGCATAGAAATCGACAAAGAATCAAGCATTGAAGCAGACCAAAACTTTAAAAACTCTAAATGGAGTCAACAATTATCCATTTACAATACTTCCATACAGGATTTTGCAAACACAAGTAATCAAAAATTTGATTTGATAATAAGCAATCCCCCATTCTTTACAGGAGGTACTTTTTCTGACAATGAAGCAAGAAACAGTGTCCGCCATACGATTAAACTACCCACAGGCGAGCTATTAACGTCTGCTTACAAATTAATGCATAAACAATCAAGATTTGCGGTTGTATTACCCTACATTGAAGGGTTGCAATTCAAAGAGCAAACAGAATTTAGTTCATTTTTTTGCACTAGAATTTGTCAAGTTAAAAGTTTTAAAAATGCTCCTGTTAAAAGGTTGTTATTAGAATTTTCTCTTACTCAAAAAGATTGTATTGAAGAGGAATTGGTTATCTATAACACAACAAATACTCATGATTACACCCACGATTACATCCAAATTACTAAGGAATTTTATTTAAACATGTAAAGAAAACACTTATTATATCTTTACTCTTTACATATTGAATACGAGTGTATTACCCACTAATACACTCGTATTTTTAATTTATTCGATAAATAGCATTGTTTTACGTAAAAAAGTTTTACAATTTACAATATATTTGTATATTGCACACCGCAATGTTCTCAATTGCAAGCAATAATTAAACACAACTTAATCATCTCGACTTTTAGTTAAAAAAGTCTTTTAATTATAAAGGTTAGGCCACTTTATAAAGCATATATTTTTATGAGTATAATTGAATATAGGATTCAATTATACAGTAAGCTAATGGACTTAATTAATGTAAATATTACGTTGGGAATAAACCGAAAAGCCAACTAAAATACTGAAGTAGGTATCATTTAACATAATTCAAACTATTATGAAAAAAACTGTATTATTCTTTGTATTTGTCATGGTTTTCATGACCTCCTATTCTCAAGAATCAAACTACCCTAGATTTGGTGCTGGATTTCAGTCCAGTTTTCCTAGTGGAGGTTTGAGTGTAAAAGCAGATTTGACGGAAAAGCATTCTGCTCAGGCGGTAATTGGACTTTTTGGCCCCTTCTCCAGTTATTATGGTAGATACTTATATAATTTCACCGAAAAAGGTAATGATTTTAGGTATAAACCATATGCATATGGTCAAGCGGGACTTTTTAGCTACGATTATCAACGTTTCGACACAAATTTCAACAGCATTGATGACACAGAAAGTGTTTTTGGTTTTGGAGTTGGAGCTGGTTTAGAATGGTATTATGCACCGTTTACAGAAAAATTAAAAATAAACATTGAGCTTGGCTACGGCAATGTTAATTTTGATTTTTATGATTTCAATGCGTTTTCTTTCGGCGGAGGAATTCATTACTTTTTTGGCTCATAACAATCATCCATAAGTTTTAATATTCTGAAAAACGACTGAAATTCTCTTTTCAGAATTTCAGTTCGTTTTTTAATTTAAACTACATTTATTTAAAACCATTCACTATCTAAATCTTGGGTAAACAATCATTTTGTATCATCAGTTTTTCCTTGTTTTTTTCTTCTTTTTGTTCGCCACGGGGCATTTCTTTGCCAATCTCCTGCCATTATTGAACCGTAGGGCATTACCTCATCGACAACATTACCCAAACCGAACTCGTCCATTTGTTTTCTTACCGAAGCCGCATTTTTATATGCAGATGGCAACTCCGTAATATCAATTTCGTTAGAAAAGAACCTAACATCTAAACCTTTCGTTTCTGCCTCAAAAACCTCGGTCATAGTCATTCCTTTTTTTGTTTTCTTATGAACCGTTCTACTTACATTTCTGCCTGCTCCATGTGGTGCAAAACCTAAATTACTATCGGTTTTTTTCCCCTCTACAATTAAAATAGGCTCTGCCATATTTAAAGGAATTAGGCGAGGACCAGTAATATCAGGCATATATTTTTCACTCAAAGGAGTAGCTCCCTTAGCATGATAAAATAAATCTTCGTCCTTGAAAACAAAATTGTGTTCGTTCCAATATCTATTTTCAGCCTTTGCCCCTATTTTTTCAGCGGTGGCATTATGAATACAAATATGGTTCTGTTTTGTCCATTCTCTAATAATTTGTAAGGCTTTCCAGTATTCTTGACCTTCTTCAGTATCGAAAGGAATCCATGCATTTTGTTTTAAAGTTTTTTTAGAAATTATTTTTCTAAATTTCTCAGCCACAGCCATACCTTTTTTATATAAAATAGCACCAACGCCCCTCGACCCATGATGAGTAACCAGCATCGTATTACCTGTTTTTTTAGATTTACCGACAAACAAAAAATGGTTTCCATCTCCTTGTGTTCCTAGGTGCTTTCTGGCTACTTGAATAACATTATTTTCATTTAAAAAATAATTCCCTTCAAAAGATGCTAACAATGCTTTCGGAAATCTATATTGTTGATTTCGCTCTCTTCCTCCTGGTCCAAAATGAGTAGATTCGTGTGCAGCATCCATAACTTTCTTTGGGTCTATTTTCCCTAAATCGGTCAACATAACAGAACAACAAATGTCTGCACTGTGCATACCTGGATGTATTGCATTTTTGGTTACCACTACTCCACCAACGGGAATTGTACCTTTGGCTCCCGTAGGACAGGCATCTGGCATAATGGCACCATTTACAACAGTTGGCGTTTTCATTACTTCATTCATCGTATTGATAACAGCATTCATATTCCCCTGTTCTTCTTCATTTTCTGCTCTAATATTTTTAGCAAAAAAAACAGGTTGTTCATGAAGTTCTATCATTGGTTTTCTTCTATAAGATTCTAAATATTCCTTCATTTCTGTTTCTGACAGTTCATTATTATTGATATATTCAATTGCTGTCTTGAACCACTTATCAGGTATGAAGCCTAATTCAATAAGGGTATTTCCGTTAATTTTAATTTTTTCATTCATTTTCTCTGTATTTTTTTTAATTTCTATTACAAAGTTAGATTAGTAATACGCAATCATTTTGCGTAGTATCTGAAAATAATTTAAATTGTGGTATGGCACAAAACAAAAATGCACTTATTCGATATAAAACGATTGATAAATGTTTGCAAAACAATTATCAGAAATGGTCACTTCTTGATTTAATAGAGGCCTGTTCAGATGCACTGTACGAATACGAAGGAAAAGATGTAACCGTAAGCAAACGTACCATCCAGCTAGACATTCAACTTATGAGAAGCGACAAGTTGGGTTATAATGCTCCTATCGTGGTTTATGAACGCAAATATTATAAATACGAAGACCCTAACTATACGATTACAGATATTCCTATTACAGAAACGGATATGAATGTGCTTTCAGAAACTGTTGAAATGCTTAAACAGTTCAAAAACTTTTCGTTGTTTTCTGAATTAGATGGAATTATTCAACGTTTAGAGGATAAGGTTTATACTGAAAAAAATAAGAAACCTGCGATTATTCATTTAGATAAAAATGAAAAACTAAAAGGACTTGCCTTTTTGGATGTATTATACCAATCTATTTTAAAAGAGATGTGTTTGCGGATAACATATCAATCCTTTAAAGCAAGAGTTCCTTCTGAAATTACCCTACATCCCTATATCTTAAAACAGTTTAATAACCGATGGTTTGTTGTGGGACAAAAAGACAATCACAACCATTTACTTACACTCGCATTGGATAGAATAATAAAAGTAGATTATGAATTGAAGATACCTTATAAACAAACGGATTTTGATGGAGATGAATATTATAAAAACACCATAGGAGTTACCGTTCTAAATGAAGATTTTTTAAAAAAAGTTGTTCTTAAAATCAATAAAGATAACGCACCATACATATTAACAAAACCGTTGCATCATTCCCAAAAATTGATTGAAAAGCTACCTACCAAAGAAGTAATTATTGAAATCTATGTTCATCTCAACAAAGAACTCGAAAGGTTAATTTTAGGGTTTGGAGATTCGATAGAAGTTCTCTCACCTAGAAGATTGAGGAAAATAATTAAAAATAAAGTCCAAAATGCGGCTAAGAAATATAGTGAATGAGTCAGAAACTCAAAAGCCTTATTCTAAAAAAGAATAAGGCTTTTTAAATTTAGGCTTTTAAGAGGTATTATTACTAATGAATTAATAGGTTAACGCTTGAAAAATTTATACACCTTATTATTTTCAGCGTGGTTAACTTTAAAATAGTATAGCCCAAATGATAAGGTAGAAACATCTATTGAATACTGACTACTATTAGGAATCGTATTTCCCAAATCTCCGTTTAATAAAACTCGACCTGTTTGATCAATTATTTGGTATCTCAATAGATTAGATGTAGTAAAAGGATAGTTTAAATTTAAATCATTCTCAGCAGCATAAAACTCCGCTTTGTTATTCAAGTTATTACTAAAAGTAGCGTTGATGGCAAAACTATTAATAGAATTGGTCCATGAACCGTTACTATACCAGCCTTCACTATCTCGATACAAATTAAAAGTTTGTTGTCCGTTTCCACTGTTGAATATCAAATTTGAAGAAATACATGAACCAATTGTATATTCATACCAACTGCCTGTTTCATGCGTCATCTGAACGCCAGGCCAAACTACGTCATCTGCACAACCAGAGGGTTCTTGCCCCCAGTAATAAATATAAGCGTTAGAATAATTGTTAGGTTTATTGTAGTGAACGGTTAACCCATTAGCTGGGGCTGGAGTTGAAGGTTCTGTATCGTACCAAATGCCATCATCATACCAACCGTCTTTATCTCTTGATAAATCATTTGATTTATTGCTGGTGTTATTAGGATCTACGAATAAAAGGTTTGATGAATTAGTATCGTCAAAATCAAATTTATACCATCCATTTTCTAATACTGTCTGATTTCCTGGCCATGCAGAACTCGTACTTCCTGGCATTCTATCCCAAAAATGAACGTTCACTCCGCTCCATGAATTTGGCTTTTTAAAATATACTGTAAATTCTCCCGCCTCAATAGGTTCTGGGGTAGGGTCTTCGTCATACCATATTCCGTTTTCATACCAACCATCTTTATCTCTTGACAAATCATTTGATTTATTGCTGGTGTTATTAGGGTCAACAAATAATAAATTTGATGAATTTGTATTATTAAAATTAAATTTATACCATCCATTTTCTAATACCGTCTGATTTCCTGGCCATGCAGAACTCGTACTTCCTGGCATTCTATCCCAAAAATGAACATTCACTCCGCTCCATGAACTTGGCTTTTTGAAGTATACTGTAAATTCATTATCAGTGGTGGTCACATTATCTTTTTCCCATACCGCATAATCATTTCCTGAAGTAGCTATTTTCCAACCACTACCAGGACTCCAACTTCCAGAACCTATTTTCATAGCTACTTTATCATCTATAATAGCGGCATATAAATCCTGTCTCGATTCTACGATATTCAAATTACTTGTAGCAGTAAGGTTATTCCTTTTTCTAATGTCAATTAATTCTGTAATAGGCTGTTTGATGCCAAAATTGAATAGGTGATCCCAAAATACCATTGGTGTACCAGGATGCGTTAAAATATAAGCATACCCTTTGGTCACATGAGCACGGGGAAAGACCCAATGTGCCTGATTTGGAGCTTCACCCGTGTCATGATTATCTAACATCGTAACTGCTTTTGCTGGCCAAACACCAATAACTCCAGAAGCTTTTCCTGTACCATCATTTAGGTAGGACAAATTATTGTCGTTAAAAGCATTTTGTAAAGTACTTTTTGTAGCGAAATCGAATGCTGAAGAATTAGCATCCCTGTCTCCCCCTTTTGTATAATCTAACCATCTAATAATTCGGTTTCTATTGCCTTCTAATAGTTCTCCTACTGAAAAGAAAGGATTTGTTGCATCATTATATTGTTTAATATAAGCACCATCAAAGCCATGCACATAATCATACCTCCAACCTTCGAAACCAATGTCGTTTTTCAACCAAAGCAACCAATCAATAATTCCTTGACGAACTGCGGGGTTGGAATGGTCCAAATCTCTTCCTCCCTGAAATAAACCACTTTCGTTTGCGTTTTTCAAACCAGCACTTACTGGGTCATAGTCAAAATTACCTGTTCCTGTCTGAGAACAATCTGCATTCAGACAAGAATTACGACAAATAGACCAAGTCTCATTAGGAGTGTTCCAAGATGGAGCCGCAAAATCATACCAACCTGTCGTACCTCCTCGATGATTAACCACAATATCGGCAATTGCCTTAATACCGTTACTATTCAAATTAGTAATTAAGTTTCTCAATTCTTGCTCTGTACCATATTCTGAATTTAAATCATACCAACTAGTAGGTATATACCCTGCTCCTCCTGTTGATAAAGAAGCTGGTGGTAGCCAAATGCCATCAATGCCCATCGTTCCTAATTCAGAAGCAACATTAGATACAGAGTTATACCAAGAAACTTCTTTCCACGACTCCCAATTAAAACCTTGGAGCATAACTTGAGAGCCTTGTCCGCTTATATTTCCGCAAAAAAACAGACTTAATAGTAGTGAATAAAAAAAGTAATTAGTTTTCATAAGTAAAGGTTTAAATGTAGGATATAAAAATTACAATAACAGGCTAAATGAGTACATCTCATTAGCATACTATGTAGATTTAAGAAACCTATAAATCAATAAAATATTTGGCAGTTTCTTATTGTCAAAAAATTATATTTGATATTACAATATAAACGTATATCATTATTTCATTATGTTTGTTTTTTGCTTAAACATTCTCATTTTTTGTTTTTTTATCCCAAAAACTAAGCATTGCACGTATTTCTAAGGTAAAAAATACGATAATAAGAAGTTAAAAAATACAGTGTTTTCATAAAACACATATAAATAAATCATATATAACATATTATTTACTAACCATTTTAAAATATATGGAGTATTCCTATACTATAAATTCCTAAATCATTTTGTAACTTTAATTTCGTTTAAGTAGTAATACAGAGCCTATGGTCTAAAAAAATAGCAACCTAATTTTTATCAATTGAATCAATTTGAAAAAATAACCATTCATTTTCTCAAACTAATATTTTGCTACCTCGCAATATTGGTAATAAATGGATATGTGTATGGTGGTTATGAAATGGCAGAAATAGTGAGTTATGCAAAATCGAAACAATTCAATTTTTTGTTTAGCGAAGATTTTGTAATTGAATATTTCAACCACACACTTTTCAATTCCTTTGATACTATTTCATACCTTTTGTCTCAGTTTAATGCTTCAGAAACATGGGGCTTCTTTTTACATTTTATTGTTTCTATTATATTGTTTTCTGGCATTTACAAATTAGGTCATTCTTTATTAAAACATGAATGGCTACCTTATTTGTTAATTTTTGTGTTATGCATACCTCCTTTCCAAGGGCATAGCTTATTGCCTACAGACTTATACACACCTTATTTAAGTAATGGATTGATTACAAAAACCTGTATTGTTTGGGGAATTATCAGTTGGTTGTCCAGAAAATCAATTTCTTTCACCTTTTTGATGGGAATGTCTATTTTTTTCACGCCATTAATAGCCATTCATTTTTGGGTTTTGATTATTTCGACAGGAATTATTTTTCACTTCGTAAGAAAAAAAAGAGCCTTTCTTAATTTTAAAAAATGGGTAATCCCTCATCTTCTCATTTTTGCAATGTTTTCGGTTTGGGTTGTTTTCTACTCTAAACAATTATTTCCAAACGAATATTTATGGCAAAGACTTTCCCATATTTTCTTTAACTTCAAGGAGGGTTCCTCTTATGAATTAGATAGAAGTTCAGGGTATTTGCTTTATATAGTAGTATCTTTTTCGGTCTGTTCTTATACTTTTAGATATCATACCAAACTGCTTACCTTTATATTAACCTTTCTGCTGTATACAGTTGCTATATGCTTCTTCTCTTTTCTTGAAACAGGTACCTTCTTCGGACATAGCTGGTTTGACATTCTTTTTATTTTAGAGTTAATTACTCTAATTGCAATTTTCAAAATGTTGTACACTTTTGTTAAAATCTCTATATTAAAGGAATTTGAAACGGGGGGCAAGTATTTATTTTATGCAATCATTACCGCATTTTCAGGTTTTATAACTAATCCGAATATTATTTTTTCTAATCAACTATATGTTTTCCCATGGAAAGACCAAAGCCGAAGAGCAGAAATAGACATCGCAGAAAAAACCAGAATATTAACGGAACCCAATTCTTTATTTATCACCCCGCCTTACTTTAGTTTTTTTAAGCCCGTTTCGGAAAGAAGTACGCTAACGAGTCTTTATTTCGAAGCCAAAACGCCATGGTTTCGCTCAGAATGGATTGACAGAACAATTTCAGTTTATGGAATAAATCCAGTTGATAGGCAGTCAAAAGAGACAAAACTTCTTTACGCCTTAGCATTTTATAAAAACATGGATGATCAAAAGATTAATGACATGAAACAAAAGTATTGTATTACGCATGCCATTTTACCTATCAATCACCCTACTATCTATCCTACCATTATTCAAAATGCAGGCTACAAACTTATTGAGTTATAGAATTATTCTTCATTGATGTTATGAAATACATTTTGAATATCTTCGTTTTCTTCCAATCGTTCTAATAGTTTATCTATTTTTTCCCGTTGTTCCTCATCCAAACTTACTGTTGTTGTCGGTATTCTTTCTAAATCCGCAGAGATAATTTCAACATTTTGTTTATCCAGAGCTTGTTGCATTTTACCAAAATCTTCAAACGGTGTTTGAATAATAATTTGATCTCCATCGACATCTAATTCTTCAAGCCCCTCCTCTATTAGTTCTAGCTCTAGTTCTTCAACGTCTTGACCTTCATTCTTGATTTTAAAGAATGCTTTTCTTTCAAACATATAGTCTACCGAACCATTAACACCTAAAGAACCATCAAATTTATTGAAAGCAGCTCTAACATTTGCCACCGTTCGAGTTGTATTATCCGTAGCCGCTTCTACAATAACCGCAACACCAAAAGGACCATATCCTTCATAAGACAACTCCGTAAAATTCTCCATTTCTTTAGAAGTCGCTTTTTTAATCGCTCTTTCTACATTTACTTTAGGCATGTTCGCAGCCTTCGCATTTTGAATAGCAATTCTTAATCTTGAATTTGTACTAGGGTCACTCCCACTTTCTTTAACCGCAATAGAAATTTCTTTTCCTATTCTAGTAAATGCGATGGCCATTTTAGACCAACGTGCCATTTTTCTTGCTTTTCTATATTCGAATGCTCTTCCCATTTTATATTTTGAAGTTTATTATTTTGAATTTGAAACGCAATTTAAAAGTAAATTTGACTAATTTCAAAAAATGAAATAGTAATAATTCATTCTTATCATTAAAAATTAACTTTTCTCGTATCTAAAATATTAAATCCCCAACAATATTAAATCCCACTTAAGTGAATTTGGTGATGATTCTTTTTTGTATTATTTTAAAGTTGCGTATTGAAATCAAAACTAGAAACCATTGCTTATGAAATTAACTTACTTCATCCTATTCTTAACTTACTGTTCCCTGAATGCTCAAAACATCACCATATCCGAAGAAATAAGCAATTTCACTTATGATCAATACGAGATATTACCGAATTTGGCGGATAACACTTTGGTAGCATTAAGTAGTCAAGATAAAATTCAAATTATTGGTTTTAATAAAAACTTTTATAAGGTATGGGAAAGAGAAATTGAGTTTGATACCAAAAACATTAGAATTCAACGGATTGTTAAACAACCTAGAAACGATAGATTTTCAGTGCTTTATTCTTTTCGTAAAAAAGGAATCAATCATTTGATTAAAGAAGATTTTAACGCACAGGCATACTCTATAAAAACAGATACTTTAATTAGTCAAAAAGTTAAAAATTTTGATTTTAGGTTTGATACTGAACTGAGCGAAGATTTCTCTAAATTACTTTTTGTTGAGAATAATGGGTTCTCTAAGCCTAAAAATGCTTTCGTATTGGATTTAACAACCAATGAAATTGTTCTTCAAACTACATTACCACAAACAGAGTCTCATATAGAAGTTGAATATACTTTTGTCAGTAACGAAGGAGACATTTATAAAATTTACCAAAGCCCTACCTTTTCGAAGAAAAACAATAAAATTATTCACTTTTCCAATACAGGATTTAAACATATTGAATTTAAATTTCCTGATTTTATAGCACAGAATATGCTACCAAGTTTTGACGAAAAAAACAATAAAGTAGTGCTTGGAGGGGTGTGCTCTTTATCAAATAGAAGTTATTCTAGTCATTCCTATATTTGTATATTCTCTACAGATTTAACTAAGATTGAAAAATTGGTTTACACTCCGTTTAGTGCCAAATTCCTCTTAAAATATTCGAATAAACGCAAAAAACCTAAAAAAGGAATTTCCGATGCGATGATACGGTCTATAATACACCGCAAAGATGGAGGAGTTTTGCTAATAGGGGAAGAGGAAAGTATTTATTTAAGAAGCGGAAATAGTGGTGGAAATACAAATCAAATTATTCCAATTTCAGAATATAAAAACGATGAAATTTTCATCTGTAGTTATAATCAAAACGGGGCTTTAGACTGGCAAGATGTTTATCCCAAAAAACAGTCCTCAGTTGACGATCAAGCGGCATTCAGCAGCTTCTTTTTAATGGAAACAGCTAATCATTTAAAACTAATTTTTAATGATGAAATAAAATATAACACCAACGTAAACGAATATATTATTAAAGGAAATGGTGCATTTATTCGTAATAGTGTGATGAGTACTGATGAAGTTGATTTAAAGATTCGCTTTCGTGATGGAATACAAGTGAGCTCGAGCACAGCTATTTTTCCTTCTGAATTTAAAAATAGAATTAAATTAGTAAAGATATCATATTAAATTATTGTTTTTCAAGAAGGTATACGCCGCAAGCCTTGGGTTTATTCTTTTTTCTTTAAAACTATCGTAAGCCGTATGAAGGTTTTTATTCTTTTTTTCTAGTTCTTGTATCCATATCTTTTGTACAGAAAGTCGAAATTGTTCTTGAAGCTGCTTTTCCCTATTTAGCGTAAAATAATTAGTCACTTCAAACATTTTTTTAATTTCAACCAGTTTGTTTTTAACAGACAATATGCCTTTATTTTTCAAAGACGAAACCAACATAACTTCTAATTCTAATTTTGATATTTTGGGAGGAAACAACTTAGTGACACTTAATAATTCAGTCTTTTTTCGTTCCGAAATCTTTTCCCATTCATTATCTGATTTTGTGATTAATATTAAATCGGCAAGTTCCATCACCCCTCTTTTTATTCCTTGCAAATCGTCCCCTCCCGCAGGAGAGAGAAGTAATAAAAACAAATCGGTAAGGTGCTGTAGTTTTAATTCTGTTTGCCCTATTCCTTCTGTTTCTACAATCACAAAATCAAAACCTGCAGCCTCACAAATTGTTATTGCATCGCAAGTATTTTGATGAACACCTTGTTCCATCATGCCCACAGGCGAAGGTCTAATAAAAACTGAATCAAGTTTATTGAGTTTTTCCATTCTCGTTTTATCTCCCAATACACTTCCTCCCGAAATGGTGCTTGTAGGGTCAATGGTCAATACCGCAACACTAAATTCATGATGAAGTTCTAATACCAATTGTTCTATAAAAGTACTTTTCCCTACTCCTGGAGGACCTGTAATTCCAATTCTAAAAGAATGTTGATTCAACGAAAAACATTCTTGTAACAAATTGTTCGCTGCCGAAATATCATTTTCTTCTTTACTCTCTATCAAAGTAATAGCTTTCGCCAAAATAGTTTTATTTTTATTTTTTATTCCTCCAATAAATTCTGCTTGGCTATGTTTCTGAGGCTGAAAACGAACTTTATTATTTAATTGAAAAGAATTGTTATTTTCGTTGAGCATAATGCAAAAGTTTTAAGAAAAATTGATAAATGTCCGAGAATAAAACATCAATTTTCAACTTTCTTCGTTACTTTATTAATGATTATCTAAAGAATTTAGTTTCTGAGGCTAAAATTAAATACTTTTATCAAAACTACTATTAATATTTTATCGTAGTAATTAAATGATTATTAGTACATAATGTCTAATACAATCAAAAGTATTACAACACAAGAATTTCGTACCATACTAAATACCATTTGACTGCATTTAGAAAATAAAAAAACAAATGAAAAACCTAATATATTTTTTGTTTATTCTTTGCCTTCCTTTTACCTTATTCTCTCAAAAAATAAAACTTGCTCAGCAGTATTACGCTTATGGCGAATACGAAAAAGCAGCTCAATTATATGAAGAACTATTAGCAGAAAATTATAACGACCATTATTTTAAACGTCTAATTGATAGTAAATTAGCTATTGACGAATATAACGAGGCCGAGAATATTGTACTTAATGAAATTAAAAAACAGAAAAATAATGTTTCCTTAAATGTCGCATTGGGTAATATTTACGACTTGCAGTTGCAACCCGAAAAGGCTGCCCAGGCATACCGCAAAGCAATAGATAAACTGACCACAGAACATTATGCAATTTCTAAACTTGCCAATTCATTTATCTCTATTACAAAATACAAGTTGGCAGCAGAAACATACATCAAGGGAGCTGATTTATTAAAAGATGAATATGTGTTTTCTTATAGTCTAGGAGATGTTTATCGAAGATTGGGGAATGAAAAATTGATGATTGAAAATTACCTTATCAGTTTAGAAAAAAACAACAATAAACGTTTTATTGATAGGCTACAGACTATTTTTCAAAGGTATTTATCCGAAGATGGTTTTACCGAACTTACCGAACAGCTTTATGCTATCATTCAAGATAAAAACGATAATATTCATTATCCCGAATTGTTAAGTTGGGTATTGGTTCAACAAAAAAATTATGCTGCGGCTCTTCGCCAAATGATAGCATTGGACCGAAGGACTAATGGAAATGGGAAAGGGGTTTATAAACTATCCAATATCGCATTGAATGAGGGAGATTATAATACAGCAATAAAAGGGTTTGAACAAATAATTGCCGACAAAGGAAAACAATCGACTTACTATTTCGAAAGTCAACAAAAAAGTCTTTATGCTCAGCGAATGCGCATTACGGAAAATGAAAACTACCAAGAATCGGAATTATTAGAAGTTAAAAATAAATACAATTCGTTTTTGGACGAATTGGGTAGAGACAAAAGAACTGCCAATATTTCTATGCAACAAGCTGAATTCTTAGCTTATTATCTAGACGATATGGAAAGTGCTATTTCGATTTTAGAAAAAATCATTAAATATCCTGGCATGGAACCAAAGTCCAAAGTGGTGGCAAATGCAAAGTTATTATTAGGGGACTTTTATTTGATTGATGGAAACATTTGGGAGGCTACATTATTGTATTCTCAGGTTGACAAAGCATTCAAAGAAGGATTGATGGGACATGAAGCAAGATTAAAAAATGCAAAACTTTCTTATTATAATTGTGATTTTGAATGGGCACAAAGCCAGTTTGACGTATTAAAGTCTTCTACTTCTAAACTAATTGCCAATGACGCCTTGGATTTATCTATTTTCATAACAGATAACCTCGGTTTAGATTCGACCGATGCGGCAGTTAGCCATTTTGCAAAAGCAGATTTAATGATTTTTCAAAATAAACATGAGGAAGCTATCAAAAAACTGGATAGTATAATTATAGATTTTCCAAACCATTCATTAGAAGATGATGTTTTCTACAAAAAAGGCATTATTTTTCAAGAAAAGAAAAAATATAACTTAGCTATTGAACAATATCAAAAAGTAATTGATTTATATCCAGAAGGAATACGTGCCGATAATTCATTAAACGAAATGGCATATATTTATGATTATATACTTGAAGACAAAGAAAAGGCAATGGCATTATATGAAAAACTGTTTATTGATTATGACAGTTCGACATTTGCCTTTGGTGCAAGAAAACGTTTTAGGGAATTGAGAGGTGACAACGACACTAGTAAAAAGGAAGTTCAAACGGATTCAATACCCGCTAACTGACAAATTGACAATAAATTATGCAATGGCAAGACTATTGACATATTATATATACAAATAAAATTTAAGCGTCAAAAATAAATAAATTATGTACGGAAAAGATGAATTTTTAAAATATGCAACCAAGCACATGGGAATGTCCCGTATGCATTTAGAAAAATATGCAAAAGCAAATAATGCTCAAGCCAACAATATTCAATCTCCAAACATCACTGGTTTCACGCCTAATGTTATCGAAGAAAGACAAATGAACGTAGCCAGCGTAGATGTTTTTTCTCGATTGATGATGGACAGAATTATTTTTATGGGAGTACCTGTAAATGATTATGTGGCTAATGTTATTCAAGCTCAATTGTTGTTTTTAGAATCTACTGATGCTAGTCGTGATGTACAAATGTTCATCAATTCTCCTGGTGGTTCTGTAATTGCCGGACTTGGTATTTATGATACAATGCAATATATTGCACCCGATGTATCTACTATTTGTACAGGATTAGCCGCTTCGATGGGAGCTGTTTTACTAACGGCTGGAACAAAAGGCAAACGTTCTTGTTTATACCATTCAAGGGTGATGATTCACCAACCATTGGGTGGCATGCAAGGTCAAGTTTCTGACATGGAAATCAATTATAAATTGATTAAAAATCTTCAAAAAGAATTATATGATATTCTTGCACACCACACAGGACAAGACTATGATAAAATTCATGAAGACTGTGATAGAGACAATTGGATGAAATCTCACGAAGCTAAAGAATATGGCTTGGTTGACGAAGTTTTAGACAGAAGTGGCTCTAGAACGCCAAAAGAAGTATAAAAAATATTACTTTTGCAAAAATTTCATTCTCGTAAGGAATGAAATCATATAATATGCTCATTCCATTTTGTTATTCGTAACGTTTGGTTTGAGCATATTCATATTAAATTAAGATTTATAACAAATGAATTCTGAGATTCTCTATAATAAAGTATATGAAGTACTAAAAAATGAAGATAAGGAGTTTTCTATTCTTTCTGGCCAAGGAATCTTCTATTCACCCGAATTATATGTTGCAATAATTATTGGAAAAATAATTAAAGCAAATGAATTCTTAATCTTTAACCAAAATGTTGAATGGATTAGAGAAAAAGATTTTAAAAACGGCGGTCCAACTGATTTCGCTTTTCAACTTGGAGATAAAATTGTAGCATTTGAATTAAAATTAAGACAGACAATTCATGCTTATAAAGCAGACATTAATAAGCTAAAAAAGCTTGATTCTAACTTTGAAAAATATTTTATTGCTCTTGTAGATTCATTTGAAACAGATAAAGAAAATGATCCAAGAATAACCAAATTAGAAAATCATTTTCCAGAAATCAAGAGAATATCAAAATTCAAGAGTTTTAAGACTAGTCAGGATCGTTTTAAAAGTCAAATTATGTGTACAGTTTGTATATGGAAAGTTTAAAATTATATTTTCCATAATTTACTAAAACAAGTTTTTAAATTTAATTTTACAATTTCATAAGCAAAACACCATCAAAATGAGATCAAAAAAAGGTTTAAAATGTTCATTCTGCGGTAGAGATGAGTCAGAAGCAATGATGCTAATTACTGGTGTTACAGGACATATTTGCGAAGTTTGTGTTGAGCAATCTCATAATATAATTGAAGAAGAAT
>CALAJP010000032.1 GCA_937922815.1 uncultured Saprospiraceae bacterium | reverse complement strand
ATACTTCTTTCCGCACTGTCACGAAAGGGTTCTTGATTTTCGTTTACATAAATTCCGTTTCTATGATAAAAACTGGGCATATCAACGACCAGAAGCTCATAATTTAATTCTTTGGAAGCAAGTTTTTGGATTTTATAGGGATGAGAGATTCCTCCCATGAAAATACTCGAAGTAGAAATGGTTTGCCATTGTTGAGTTGCAATCCATTTTGTATTGTGTTTAGGGATAATAACTTGATTTTTATGCCCTTTCTGAGTTAGATACGAGGGTAACGCTCCTACTACGTCTGCCAAACCTCCAGCTTTTGCTGCGGGAACACACTCTGCACTAACATGTAGTAAATACATAGTTTTTTGTTAATCAGTTGAGAATTAAAGCATCTAAAGTGTTTTGCTTTCTATACGAACTAAATATAGTTAAAAAAATAAAAAATCAATTCAAAAGTCACCCTTTTCATGGAAAGATTGTTGAAAAAGTAGAATATTCTTGAAATATTTGAATTTGTAAGGCTGTTTTTTTGAGTTTTGCATTAATGAGATTATTTTTTGTGTGTATATTTAATAATTTTCTTGAATTTGAGATACTTGTGCTTACATATTTTAAATAAAAACATTCCCATGATTCAATTTTTAAACCAACGCTTTCTTTTTATTCTTTCCATTTTGGTTTTTTTTATAAACATTGAATTATTTGCTACTCATAACCGTGCAGGAGAAATAACCTACGTTCAGATTAGTCAATTCGAGATTGAGGCTACAATCACAACTTATACCAAAGAGTCGAGTAATAGCGTAGTAAGAGATAGTTTGGAAATATGTTGGGGGGATGGTTCTTGTGAATATATACTTCGAACAAATGGACCAGGGGCAATCCCTCAAGGAGAATCCTTAGAGAATGACACCAAGGTGAATAAATATGTAAGTAGGCATATCTACCCTAGTATCGGTCATTATATTATTTCTATGCAAGACCCGAATAGAAACGGAGGAATACAGAATATTGCAGGCTCGGTTAACGTCCCGTTTTTTCTTCAAACTTCACTGACGTTATTTAATCAACAGTTTCAAGGTTTAAATAGTAGCCCAGTATTGTTACAGCCGCCAATAGATGTGGGTTGTGTAGGAGAAACATTCATTCATTCGCCGAATGCCTACGAGCCAGATGGAGATAGTTTAGCTTATGAATTGATAGTTCCGTTGCAAGACGTAAACTTGGAAGTACCTAATTATCTTTTTCCAGAAGATATTGCTCCTAGTTCAGCCAATAATTTCTTTTTTGATAATCAAACAGGAGAAATACGTTGGGAAGCTCCTCCTATTCAAGGCGAATTTAATATTGCATTCAGAATTATAGAGTTTAGAGAGGGTGTAGCTATAGATACGATGATTAGAGATATGCAAATTTTAATTCAATCTTGTGATAATTCTCCTCCTGTAATTGAATCGATAGACGAAATATGTGTAGTCGCGGGTGATACTGTTAAAATTGATGTTTCGGTGACTGACCCTGATGTGGGACAACAAGTTAGGTTATCGGCGACTGGAGGCGTTTTTTTGTTAGACGATAATGCGACTCTGGATGCTCCAAACGGTTTTGTTGTTCCTGTGTTGAATGGACAATTTGTTTGGCCTACCACTTGCGAACATCCACGCGAACAACCATACCTTTTAGTGTTAAGAGCGGTCGATAATAATGAAGATTCGTTGAACTTGGCGGATTTAAAAACCATTAAAATAACGGTAATTGCACCGCCTCCCGAAAATCCTCGAATTTTTACAAACCAAACGGATATTAATTTATTTTGGGATAATCCATATGTATGTGAAAATGAAACAGATGAATTTAAAGGCTTTTCTGTGTGGCGTAGAGAAGGGTCTAGTCCTACGTTGCTAGATTCATGTAAAACGGATTTAGAAGCAATGGGATATGAAAGATTGATTTTTAATACCTTAGAAGAAAGCGGGGATTCTGCATACCTTTATCCAGATAGAGGGCTACAAAAGGGGAAAACCTTTTGTTATAGAATTGTTGCACATATGGCTAAAGAGTCTGCGGGTGGGTTTGAATTTAATAGAATTTCAAGCTTGGCGTCCACAGAAGTATGTATTATTATAGGTAAAGATTTACCCTTTATAACCGAAGCTAATGTTTTAGAAACGGATGAAACAAACGGCAAAGTTTCCGTTAAATGGACAAAACCAGCGGCTCAGTTTTTAGATACGTTGTTAAATGCTCCGCCTTATACTTATCAATTAAGTAGGTCTACCGCAATAAATGGAAATTATGAGCTTGTTTTTTCTAGTACAGCTAATGAATACCATGTTGAACACGATACTTTTTATGTGGATAGCTTGTTGAATACCGTAGAAAACCAATATTTTTATAAAGTTAATTTTATGGTCAACGGGTCTGAATTATTAGGAGAAACGGCTATTGCTTCGTCTATTTTTGTTAGTCCTTTCGCCTCTGACGAACAGATACTTGTTAGTTGGAACGCTGAAACGCCATGGTTAAATGAATCGTATATCGTATATCGAAAAGGATTTAATGATGCTCAATTCGACAGTATTGCTACGGTAACAGAGTCTAGTTACCTGGATTTAGGTTTGGTTAATGGAGAAGAATATTGTTATCTCATTAAAAGTGAAGGAACCTACAATACTGAAAACCTTCCATTTTCAATTATAAATTTCTCTCAAGAAGTTTGTGTTATTCCTATTGATAATGTTCCGCCATGTCCGCCAACTATTTCTGTTTCTAATAACTGTGATGTTGAAATAGGTGGTCTTGATGAAATTCTAAAAAACGATATTTCTATACAACCTCTAGTTAATATAGATTGTGAATTACCTAGTTCTTTTAACCTATATTACAGTGAGGATTCTATTAATTTAACTAGAATAGAAAACTTTACGGCGGTTAATACTGAGCATCAGCCCGATTTAGGTTTGTTAGGTTGTTATACGGTTACGGCACTTGATGATCAAGGGAATGAAAGTTTGCCAAGTAATATGGTCTGTAAAGATAATTGCCCTAACTACGTTTTGCCGAATGCGTTTACCCCCAATAATGATTCGTCCAATGATTTGTTTAAGCCTAGAGTTTCTAGATTTATATCAAACATTGATTTGAAAATCTATTCAATAGATGGAGTACTTGTTTTTGAAACAAATGACCCAGAAATTAATTGGGACGGAACCAATATTAATGGAAATGAATTGGTAGCAGGAAGCTATTATTATGTTTGTAAATATTATGAACAACTTATCGAAGGCGTTGTTGAGTCAGAAAGTGTATTGAGTGGTTATATTGAATTGATAAAATAATAATATGTTTACAGGGATAATCGAAAAATTGGGCGTAGTAAAAGAAATGAACCGTAGCCAGTCTAATTTAGAAATAGTTATAGAGAGCGAATTGGCAGATTCGTTAAAGGTGGATCAGAGTGTAGCACATAATGGGGTTTGTCTAACTGTTGTAGATATTCAAGACAAGAACTATAAGATGATTGCGATTGACGAAACAATTCAGCTTACTAATATTGGAAACTGGAATGTTGGCGAAAAAGTGAATGTAGAACGTGCTATGCAGGCTGGTGCAAGGCTCGACGGACATATGGTTCAGGGACATGTAGACGCAATGGCTAGAGTAGAAAAGGTTGAAGATCAAGAAGGTAGTTGGGTTTTTACTTTTTCTTATACAATAAACCCAGCTAAAGGGCATTTGTTAGTTGACAAAGGCTCTATTTGTGTAAATGGGGTCAGTTTGACGGTTGTAAATCCAATCGATAATTTATTTTCAGTAGCTATTATTCCATATACTTATGAAAATACAGTTTTTCATCAATTGAAAGTGGGAGATTTAGTGAATTTAGAGTTTGACATAATTGGCAAGTATATCGCTAAATACGGCGAATACTTTAAAAAACTATAAACTAAAAGCGAACCGGTCATACCCCCCAGAATGAGCCGGTTCAATTCGATTACATAATTTACTTATGTAATGAATTTTCTTTAGTTTTTTCTGTTATAATTTGTTTGAACTACACTTTATGAATAAGCAACTTGCATGCCATATAGTTTTTTTGTAATATGTTAAATTCAGCGTATAATTGCCGCATAATAACAATAAAAATACACGTAGTTAGAACTTATCAATTACAAATAACGTAAGTGAACAAGAGGGTATCGTCTTTGAACTATTGGATTATGCTCTTTTACGAATTATATCGTCAAAGCAATGTGAAGTTGTTGCGGTAAGACTTTAGGCTGAGTTTTTCAAACGAAAATTGTAATTAAAAATTAAGTGAGAGCTACATTTTGTTAAATATTAACCTTTTATATAGAACACTTTTTATAGTGTCATTTTGGCTATTGTTGGCACTCCCCGTTATGAGCATAAGCTCAGTAGAGGAATATATTGAGTTAAATGAATCTACGACCTGTACATTCGAATGTAATTACTCTAGTTTAATTTCTGAAAAATTTATAGACGATAATATTAATCAAATTATATCTTACCACTTAAGAGCATTACGCAGGGCCAAACACAAGAACAAAGAACGAGCTTTTATTCGCAATTATCATATCCTAAATTTGGATATTTTAAGAATTAGAAACAATATAGTTGACTTAGATAAAACGATTCCTCATTTAATTGAAATTTCAAAAAATACTAAATACGAGGCGGAAGTCATTAGTCAAATCGCCTTTTTATATTCTCAGTTGTCTCTTTATAGTAAGGCTGCCGAATACGCTAGCGAAGGAATTAAGATAATGGATGATAAAGAGAGGTCTTTGATAAATAGATTGGAAACGAGACATTACTTAACCTATTTATTAAGTTATATTTATTCGCTGGACGCTGGGAGTATTGAATTAAAAGAAGCCCTAAACAAAAAATGGCTAAAAGGGACTTTGAAATTAATGAATACGGATATAATATCTAAAAGTGATTATGAGATTTTAAACGTTTCTTTAAATTATATTCTTACTGATGTTTACGGTACCAATAACTTTGAAAACATAATTCGAGTTTTTGATAAAAGAAAGGCGAACGAAAAAACGATAAAGCTTAATCAAGTAATGTGGGCAAAACATCGTTTGAAGAAAGGTGGCGATTCCTTAGATATGAATGTTTTGATAAATTTTCTTGAAGAATCTAAACTATCAAAGGGGACAAGGTTACAATACTTTTATATTTATAATATCTGTGTTACAATATTAAGTAGTGATGCCAAACTTCTTACTCCAAGTTTGTTTCATAGAGTTAAAGATACTGTAGATAAGAACCAGAAATGGTTAAAGTTTACAGAGAAGATTCACCTTTTTGAATTGATTGTAGATTATTTAAAAAAGACCGATTTAGAAGAATACAAAATTTATACTAAAAAGTTGATAAAATTCTATGAGAGTGAATTCTTTCTAAGGAATAACTTGGAAGTATCTTTTACAGATTACCAGATTAATAAACTAAACAAGAATGATGAAAGTTTACGAGTGCTAAATAATTGGAATTCTGTTCTTTTTATAACTAGTGTCATCTTTATAATTCTTATTGTTTTGTTCTTTGTCTATATAAAATATAAGGAAAAAACGAAAAAGATATTAGCATTACTGAATGATGATTTGACTGAAAAAAATAATTATATAGCCGAAAAAAATTCTGTTTTAAAAAACTTTGCTTACACCTTAGCACATGATTTTCAAGAACCGCTAAGAAATTTAAAATTTGCATTGAATTATGATTTGACCAATTCGATGGATGTAGAGGAGAAAAAAGATTTTCAAAAACTTAATTATGCATCTATTGAATATCTTAATAATCTAATCTCGGATTTTTTGCATTTTACTAAAACCAATGCTTTAGAACTTGGCAATCAAGTGGTATCTCTGTCAGATTGTATTAATTTGGCGGTCTATAATACAAAGAACTTAAGAGGTAATATTGTTTATAACATATCTTCTTCAAAAGAAAGTATTATTGGGAGCAAACAAGATTGGATAAGTATATTTCAAAACTTATTTAAAAACTCGATTAAGTATTGTCCTGCCGATAGATCTCCTGTAATTACGGTATCATTCAAGCATACTAAAAAATATCTACTCATTTTAGTTAATGATAATGGATCAGGAATTCCTCCTAGCAAAATTGAATATATTTTTAAACCATTTAGCCGTATCAACCCAAAAGGAACTATCAAGGGGTCTGGCTTAGGGTTGTCCATTGTGGTTAATATTCTTAAAAAATATGGAGCTTCAATTTCTGTACGCAACCTTGAACAAGGGGGAGCATCTTTTGAAATTTCGATTCCTATCAATTAATTTGTCCCCGCTGGGTATCTATTCAAAATAATAATGGACTTTGAACAGTTTGTTAATTAAAGTATTAGGTTTCTTATTTTCTATATTTCGATTTTGTATATTTATTCTTTTTTAGTCAACTATATTCTATTTCCCATGAACAACTTACCATTACTCAAGCAAATTTGTAAAATACCAGGTGCCCCAGGTTTTGAGAATAATGTCAGAAATTTTGTAAAAAAACAAATAACTGGTCTTTGCGATGAAGTGAAAACGGATGCCATGGGCAATTTAATTGGTATTCGAAAAGGAAAATCGCCTAAAAAGGTTATGGTTGCTGCTCATATGGATGAAATTGCATTCATTGTAACGCATGTAGATGATGATGGATTCATAAAATTTCACACTCTTGGCGGATTCGACCCTAAAACATTAACTGCTCAACGTGTAATTATCCATGGAAAAGAAGATGTAATTGGTGTAATGGGCTGCAAACCTATTCATATCATGTCTGCTGAAGAAAGAGGAAAAGCAGTTCCGATTAATCAATACTTTATAGATACAGGCATGAAAGGCGATAAAGTAAAAGAACTGATTGGTGTTGGTGATGCGATAACAAGAGAAAGAGACTGTATCGAAATGGGTGACTGCGTCAATTCAAAATCTTTAGATAATAGAATTAGTGTTTTTATATTAATAGAAACGCTCAAAAAATTAAAAGGCATCGACTTACCATTTACTTTGTGTGCAACATTCACCGTACAAGAAGAGGTAGGATTGAGAGGAGCTATTTCTTCTGCAACTCATATCCAACCTCATTTTGGGATTGGCTTGGATGTAACGATTGCTTATGATGTACCAGGTTCTCAACCACACGAATCTGTAACTAAGCTAGGAAAAGGAACGGCTATTAAAATAATGGACGGCTCTACTATTTGTGATCAACGAATGGTTGGGTTTATGAAACAACAAGCAGTAAAAGATAGTATTCCTTATCAATTAGAAATTCTTCCCGCTGGTGGAACTGACACCGCTGGACTACAACGATATGGTAAAGGTGGATCTATTGCAGGTGCAATTTCTATTCCTTTACGATATATTCACCAATCAACAGAAATGGCAAACAAAGACGATATTGAAAATAGTATAAAGTTGTTGACAAGTTGTATTGCTAATATGGATAAGTATAACTGGTCGTTTGATTAAAATAGAACATTAAAAATGAAAGATATTTGGAGTAGAACACCCGAAAAATTAGAAGCAAAACTTGAGTTTCAGGACTTCGTTTCAGCTTTTGGTTTTATGAGTTCGGTGGCAATATTGGCGGAAAAAATGAACCATCACCCCGAATGGTCTAATGTTTATAATCGGGTAAATATTATTCTTACAACTCACGATGCTGGAAATGTAGTTACTGAAAAGGACGAAGCTTTGGCAGTCAAAATAACAGAGTTATACAAAAAGACGCTATAGTTGAAAATTGAATTTAAAAACATATTTATACAAACAAGACTTTTTATTGCTCTCGGAGTAATAATCTTCTCTTTCATGTTAGGCTATGGGTTTATCTTCTTTTACTGGTTGGCTGTGTTATTGCTGTTTTTATTGCTGTCAGTTGGAGCATATGATTTGCAACAGTTATTTCGCAATCAAAACCCTTTTTTAGTAGCGAGAAAAGTTGAAAAAGTACTCTCTTTGTCGGACGATAATAAAGTACAAATTTCAGTAGAAAATACATCTTCTCAAGGTTTTTTGATAGAGATTATTGACGAAATCCCTGTTCAATTTCAAAAAAGAGATTTAAGTTTTAAATTAGCAATTAGCCCATCAGAAAAGAAGGAATTAACCTACGCTCTTTGTCCTACTGAGCGAGGAGAATATCAATTTGGAAATTTAATTCTTTATATTCGTCAACAAAGTAAACTTTCGTTTCTCTCGAGACGAATTACTTACCCATTCGAAAAAACAATTGCGGTTTATCCTTCTATTCGTCAGATGAAACAAGCGGCTTTGTTGACTAATCAAACACTAATCCATCAGTCTGGTATAAAAAAGATGAGGCGAGTCGGGAATCAAAATGAATTTGATCATATCAAAGCTTATACTGTTGGAGACGATACTCGTACGATAAACTGGAAAGCCAGTGGGCGGAGAGCAGAATTGATGGTGAATAAATACGAGGAAGAACGTTCTCAGTCCGTTTATTGTATCATGGATGTAGGGCGGAATATGTTTACCCCGTTTGATGGAATGAGTTTGGTAGATTATAGTGTAAATAGTGTTTTGTCTATTTCAAATATGGTTTTGAAAAAACATGACAAACCTGGATTAATAAGTTTCTCAAACAAGATTCATACTTTTTTGCCTGCCAATAATCGAAATAGACAAATGGCTATGATGTTAGAGTCTTTATATCGCATTAAGGCGACAGATTATGAAGTAAATTACGAAGCACTATATAAATTAATTCAACAACAAGTCAAACAACGTTCATTACTAATCTTGTTTACTAATTTTGAAAGTCGTCATTCTTTAGAAATGAACTTAGATGTATTAAGAAAGATTAATAAAAAACATCTATTGGTTGTAGTTTCGTTTATAGATAAAGAAATGGAAAAACTAGGAATGTCAAATTTTGAGTCTATGGAAGATTTGTTTTTTCAGACAGCAATATCTAAAGCTATTACCGAAAAGAAAAAGATAATGCTTACACTTAGAAAATACGGAATTAATACAATTTTGACCTCGCGAAAAGATTTAAATATTAATGTTATTAATAAGTATTTAGGACTAAAATCGAGAGGAACTATTTAAACCAAGAGCTATATTTAATATAGTTTTCAGAAATTCGATGAATCGTATTATTGAATCTTTCTGTACTTATTTTCTTGACAGGTTTTGCTGGAACACCCGCATAAATCCAACCCGATTCACAATGGGTATTTTCAAGAACTACGGCACCTGCTGCAATTAGACAATTAGATTCCACCACTACATTATCCATAATAATAGAACCCATTCCGACTAAGATGTCATCATGTAGCGTACACCCATGTACCAGTGCATTATGACCAATAGATACATTATTGCCAATAGTCGTTGCTGCTTGCTCAAAAGTGCAATGAATCACAGCTCCATCTTGAATATTGACCTTGTTTCCAATGCGAATAGCATTTACGTCTCCTCGAATGACGGATTGAAACCAAAAGCTACATTGATTTCCACTAATTACGTCACCAATAATAGTGGTATTTTCAGCGAAATAACAATCTTCTCCAAACTGAGGTGTTTTTCCTCGAACTGATTTTATTAAAGCCATTTTCTATTGTTTTATAGGTGAAACAGTATAACCTTTTTGGGTAAGAAGATTCAGTACTCCGTTTTTTCCAGCCAAATGTCCTGCCCCTACGGCAAAAAAACTACTTTCTTTGATCATTAATTCCTCCATGATAGGAATCCAATTAATATTTCGCTCCGTAAGTAGAATATCTTCAAAATTTTGAAAACTCGACTGCTCAGATATAATTTTTTTTAATAACTGAATATCTTCTTGCAAGTAAATTTCGGTAATTCTATCTAAAGAATTATTGTTTTTAACATCTTTAATGGATTCAACTAACATTTTTGCTTGCTCTTTCAGCGGAATTCTATCAAAAATACTCATTTGAAATGCTAAGGTTTCTAGTCCTGATACTTTCATATCTTTGTCTTGAGCTATATTAAACAACTCGACTTCGTAAGATTTTACATTTGTAGATTGATTATCTTCTTTGTCAGGCTGAAAACTTAGAGGTTCATCTGCCAAAACAGACAAAAAAAGAGGTTTTATTCTTTTCAATAACATAAAGGGCAAATCACTATTTTCAAAATGATTTTTTACTAAAAGATAATCTTCTTCACTCATCAAATTTTCTAAGGATTGATTATCAGGAAGGTATGCTTTTGTCATTACATCCATCATGGATACGGGATTTTCCATCTCGGTCATGTCTATTTCGAATATCATATTCTTTGACGCTGCAATTGACTTTTTTAGTGCTTCAGAAATGAAAAACTTATCGGCTTTAATAATATGAATAGTTCCGAAAACAAACGAAGGAGATTTGAGTTTGTTTCCCTCTACTTTCCATAAAAGGGCTGCCGTAGAATCAACATTTTTATTTCTATGAAGTAGCTTTTTGCTTGAAGTTTGGCAACTAAATAGCAAAAAAGTAATTGAAAAAAAAGTGACAAGTGTAGTAGTTCTCATTATTGTGTTGTGTTGTTGCAAATGCAGTATTGAAGCATGAGCAAGAAAAAATGTGTGTTAAGTGTTGGAAAATTATGTTTAGAAAAACATGCGAGGTTAATGAGGGGGACGACTTTGAAGAAAGATAAGTGTATTTTTTTGAAAAACCTAAATTTCAAAATGACTTTTAGCTTTTTTGGTTAGAGGTGGACATTTATGTATTGTCTTAAATAGATGGAAATATAAAAATTATAAAAAATAGCCTTTTCAAATGCGAACTATTAACTGAAACTGCTTTTGAATTGTTATCTTTGGTATTTTTGAATCTTTTTTTGAAGATAATTTAATATTAGAAACCAACATGGAAACCAATTCTGTCAAAATTGAATCAGCACTAATATCTGTTTATGATAAAGATGGACTAGAAGTTATTCTCGAAAAATTAGCGGAGCAAGGGGTTCGCTTATTTTCTACGGGAGGAACCTATGATTTTATTAAAGATAAAGGCTATAAAGTAGAAACTGTAGAATCTCAAACGGGATATCCTTCTATTTTGGGAGGTAGGGTAAAAACTCTTCACCCGAAGGTTTTTGGTGGAATATTAGCCAAAAGAGATGATGACCATTTAGGACAGTTGGAAAAGTACGCGATTGAAAAAGTGGATTTGGTAATAGTTGATTTATATCCCTTCGAAGATACGGTTGCTCAAACGAATGACGAGGCTGCCATTATTGAAAAAATAGATATTGGAGGAATTGCTTTGATACGTGGGGCTGCCAAAAACTTTAATGATGTTGTCATTGTATCTTCTAAGAATCAATATACGGACCTAGAAAATATATTGACCGAAAATAAGGGCGTAACTACTCTTGCACAGCGAAAACATTTAGCGGCAAAAGCATTTATGGTTTCTTCGCATTATGATACTGCCATATTTAATTACTTCAATAGAGAGCAAGAGATTGCGGTATTGAAGAAAAGTAATTTGGATGCAAAATCGCTGAGATATGGTGAAAACCCACATCAATCGGCTCGTTTTTATGGTCAGTTTGATGAAGTTTTTGAAAAATTAAACGGCAAAGAATTATCATTTAATAATTTAGTAGATATTGATGCGGCTATTGGTTTGATGAATGAATTTCAAGAGGCAAAACCAACTTTTGCCATTCTCAAACATAATAATGCCTGTGGTGTAGCTACAAGAAATACTATTTCGGAAGCTTGGGATGCAGCTTTGGCTGCCGACAATATTTCTGCTTTCGGAGGAATATTGATAGCTAATGCAAGTATTGACTTAGAAACAGCTCAGAAAATTGATAAACTATTTTACGAGGTTTTATTAGCCCCTTCGTTTGAAGAAGATGCTTTGCAGTTTTTGAGTAAAAAAAGTAAAAGAGTTCTATTACAGACTAAAAAATTCCAATCTCCTTCCAAAACAGTTCGCACTCTATTGAATGGAACGATTGAACAAGATGCGGATTTAGTATTGAATACAGATTTTAAAACGGTAACTAAAATTTCGCCTAGCGAACAGCAAACAAAAGACCTTGTTTTTGCAAGTAAGTGTGTCAAGCATTTAAAATCTAACGCTATTGCTTTGGTTAAAAACGAACAATTATTATCCATGGGTTGTGGACAAACCTCAAGAATCGATGCTTTGAAACAAGCGGTAACCAAGGCTGGAAACTTTAATATGGACTTGGACGGTGCTATAATGTCATCAGATGCATTTTTTCCGTTCCCCGATTGTGTGGAATATGCGGCTTCTGTTGGAGTTAAGGCAGTAGTTCAGCCAGGAGGTTCTATCAAAGATCAATTGAGTATTGATGCTGCGGATGAAAATAAGGTTATAATGGTGATGACAGGCGAAAGGCATTTTAAACATTAATTTTAGATTGATAAGAGGAGTCGAACGGAGGTATTTATGAGTAATCTTGTAATTGATATTGGGAATACGTTTACGAAGTTGGGAATATTTGATAATGAAACGATTATTAAATACGACAAAGTAGAAAGCAAACAGTTAGAAAAAGTAATTGAATGTATAGGAGGTAAAATATTCGAATATGCAATAATTTCTAATATTGGTTACAATACCGATTTTTTAATCAAACACCTTAGTCATAAATGCCAGTCGATTCTTTCGCTATCTCACCATACTCCACTCCCCATCACCAATAAATATAAAAGTCCGCAAACATTAGGCTTGGATAGAATAGCAACGGCGGTAGGAGCCTATGCAACTTTTCCTAACTCTAATTGCATCATTATAGATGCAGGCACGTGCATAACTTACGATGTATTGACTTCGGGTGGCGAATATTTAGGTGGAAATATTGCCCCAGGCAAAGAAATGAGACTAAAATCTATGCATGAATATACCCAAAAATTACCTCTTGTAACGGAAGAATATGAAGATATATTAATTGGTTATAATACGAAAACGGCAATTTGGGCAGGTGTCACCAATGGAATAAAGTATGAGATAGAGGGATATTTTAACACTTTATCACGTACTTTTACAGACTTAAACATAATTTTAACAGGGGGAGACGCCCTATTTATTAGTAAAAGTCTGAAAAGAAAGATATTTTTGAATCAAAATTTGGCTCTTGTAGGGTTGAATAAAATTTTACGCTATAATGCATATTAAATTGGCTAATTTTATTTTTTGTCTAATTATGTTATTTTTGTCTTTTAATGTTAATGGACAAAATGCTTCTGACAATAATACTCCAAAATTAAATAGCCCTTATTCTAAAATTGGATTGGGGGATATTTATTCTGATTATAACCCTTATACCGCAGGTATGGGAGGACTATCGGTAGGAATGTTTGACGAAGCACATACGAATATTGAAAACCCTGCGTCTTTAGGGACTTTGACAAATACTGTTTTTGATGTTAGTATTTATGGAAGAATCGGAGAGTTTTCTGGTAATGCAGCAGCTCAAAAATTTGATAATTTAGGAGGGAATATTTCGTATATGAACCTCGCTTTCCCTTTGTTTAACACGTTAAACGAAGTATTAGACCAAAAAGAGAAACCTTTAAGGTGGGGGATGTCGATAGGTCTAGTTCCTTATTCAATACAAGGGTTTAATATTGCTTCTAGTTTTACTAGAGATGATACAGGAACAATACAAGGAGAGAGAAATGGTAGAGGAGGAACCTATAAATTGGTATGGAATAATGGGTTTAAATATAAGAAATTCAACTTTGGCCTTGGGCTAGGTTACTTCTTTGGTAAGAAGATAGAAGAAGGTTTTTATCAAAACGTTGATGACGATTTTTTTAGTGATGTTTATATTGAAAATAACAGAAGTTATGGGGGAGTAACATGGAGACTAGGAGCTTCTTATAAAATAGATATTCCATCAAAAAAAGAAACGAAACACCCTCAATCGTTGATGCTTAGTACCTATTTTAATGGTAGGAATAAGTTAACAATTAAGGATGACAACTTGTTAATGTCTTCACATTTTATTAACCAGCTGAGAGATACTACATTAAATCAGATTGAAGTTAAAAGTACAGAGTATCTACCTCAGACATTTGGTTTTGGGGTTACTTACGAAATGTTGAATAAATTAAAAATAGGTGTAGAATACATAAATACTCAATGGAGTAATGCTAATAGTGGACGCAGTGAAGAAGCATTTAAAGATACGAATAGGTTTGCTTTAGGGATGGAATATATTCCTAATATTTATTCATTTAATAATTACTTTTCAAAAATCCACTATAGAATAGGATTTTATAATGAAACTGACCCTAGGGTAACAGTAGACCAACTGAAAACAACCGCAGTGACAGTAGGTTTTGGATTTCCAATCATATTAGCCAGACAGCAAATGTCTTTTGTGAATTTATCTTTTGCTTATGGTAAAAGCGGTATAGCTAACGAACTTGAAGAGAACTTCTTTAAAACAACTTTAGGGTTCTCATTAAATGATAATACTTGGTTCTTTAAACGAAAATTTGATTAAATATGCTGAACAAAACAACTAACCTGAAAAGCTTAGCCTTGACAATTGGTCTATCGGCTTTTGCCGCTTTTGGTGCTCAAGCTCAATGTGAGTCTTGGAATGGTAACCCTCAAATGGATGCCTTGACAGACGCCCATTCGGTTTACAGAGGATTCATGAAGGCTAAAGATTATGCGGGTGCATACGAGGCTTGGAAAAAGGTTTACGAAGCAGCTCCTGCTGCTGATGGAAAACGTGATTATCATTACATGGATGGTGTAACTATCCATAAAGATATGTACGAAAAAGAAACTGATGCTGCGAAAAAAGAAGAGTTGATGAATAAAATCATGGGACTTTATGATGCAGCTGCTTCTTGTGTAGAAGCGGATAAAATTAAAATGTCTAAGCGTACCAAAGAAGAACATTTGGCTTACTTGCATGGTCAAAAAGGTTTTGATATGTTCTACACATTCAACCAGCAAGACAAACCAACCTATGATGAATGTATTCAATCAATCAAGGGAGGTGGAAATAAAACACTTTATAGTATTATAACTCCTTTGGCTGTTGCTACAGTACGTGCAGTATCTGCAGAAGCAATATCTAAAGCTGACGCACGTGACGCATACAAGATGATTCAAGATGTTTGTAATCATAATATCGCAAATAATGCAAAATATGGTACTTACTACCAACAGTCATTAGATTATGCAAACGCACAGTTTGATGCTGTTTCTACATTCATTTTTGATTGTGATTACTTTGTAGCTAAATTGAAACCTGAATTTGAAGGCGGTAAGCAAGATGACCCTGCTTTCTTAGAAGAGTCAATTAGAACTTTAAAAAGACAAGGATGTACTGAAGAGGAGCCATTCTTAGTTGAGTTGGAAGCTAAATGGGCGGTTTATGCTGCAGAAATTAATGCTAAAAGACAAGCAGAATTTGAAGCTAATAACCCCGCAGTCATGGCTAAAAAAATGTATGATGCGGGCGATTTTGATGGTGCTATTGCTAAATATAACGAGGCTATTACTAAAGATGTTGATCCAGAAAAACAAGCAGGTCATTATATGAAAATAGCTTCTATTCAGTTTAGAAAACAAAAGAAATATAGTGCTGCTCGTTCTGCTGCATTAAAAGCTGCTAACTTGAAAAGTGGTTGGGGAAAACCATACATGTTGATTGGTGATATGTACGCTTCTTCTTCTCGAAATTGTGGAAAAGATGACTTTAGCAAAAGATTAGCAATTTTAGCCGCTATTAATAAATATTCTCATGCTAGATCTATTGACCCATCTGTGGCTGATGATGCTAATAAGAGAATTGGAAAATATAGCAGCTCAAAACCTAAGAAAGAAGATGCTTTCATGCAAGGTTATAAAGAAGGACAATCTGTTAAGGTTGGTTGTTGGATTGGTGAAAACGTAAAACTTTCTTTCTAAGCTAACAGTTTTATATAGTTGTTCTCGTAATATTGAATAACTAAATACACAAAAAGGATTCTAATAGTGGTAAATTTGCACTATTGGAATCCTTTTTTATTGCAATAAATTATTTGAAACATGAAAGTAGATCATTTAAGAGAAAATTACGATAGGTCCGTTTGGAATATGAACGAGATGTTATCAAACCCAATTAAACAGTTTGAAGCTTGGATGAAAATTGCGATTGAAAAGAAAATTCCTGAACCTAATGCTATGGTTCTCTCTACTGTGAAATCTAATTTACAGCCCGTATCAAGAGTTGTATTGTTGAAGAAAATTGATAATGGATTTGTTTTTTTTACAAACTACGATAGTCATAAGGGGAAAGAAATGGCACAAAATCCTTTTGTTTCATTAAATTTTAATTGGTTGTCATTGCAACAACAAATTAGAATAGAAGGAAAAGTAGAAAAAATCATAGAACAAGAATCTATCGATTATTATATCACCAGACCTAGAGGTAGCCAAATAGGTGCTTGGGTTTCTCCTCAATCTCAAAAAATAGAAAACAGAGAAGAATTAAAGCTAATTCAAGAGGGAATTGAGTCTCGTTTTAAAGATGTAGATCCACTTCCGAAGCCAAATAACTGGGGCGGTTTTAGAGTCGTTCCACAAAAAATAGAGTTTTGGCAAGGACAACCTTCAAGGTTACACGATAGGGTTGTTTATCAATTAGAAGAAGGTAAGTGGTCTCAAATTCGTTTAGCTCCTTAATTTTATAATACTTTTCAAACCCCAAAAAAACATGCCTTCTATTGTCAAGGATTTTATTAAGCTTAATTTGGCGATGATATTTATCAGCACTTCAGGAGTGCTTGGGCGATATATCACGATGCCTGTTTTTTCGACAATAGGCTTTAGAGCTTTATTGGCAGGGATACTATTATTCTTTTTTTGTAAATGGAAAGGACAGCGTTTTGAAATAAAAAAGGAAGATAGAATACCCATTTTATTAGGAGGAATAATGATGGGGGCACATTGGATAACTTATTTTTATGCATTGCGATTGTCTAATGTAGCTATCGGGATGCTGTCTCTGTTTACATATCCTGCTATTACTGCCATATTAGAGCCGATAATATTGAAAACAAAAATGTTAGGTTTTCATTTGTTTTTGTGTGCTCTTGTATTGTTAGGCGTATATTTTTTAGTACCTGATTTTGGATTAGAAAGTGGAACCTTAAAAGCGGTTGGTTTCGGTGTTTTTTCAGCTTTTTGTTATGCAATGAGAAATATAATGTTGAAGCCTAAGGTGAAAACTTACGATGGTTCTGTACTGATGGTTTTTCAAATGGTAATTATTTCCGTTATGTTATTGCCAACACTATTTCAAGTAGAGCCAGCTTTAGTTATGGATAATTTGTGGGGATTAGTTATTTTGGCTTTGGTCACTACGGCAATAGGGCATAGTTTGTTTTTGTACAGTTTGCGAAACTTTTCAACTATCACGGCCAGTATATTGAGTTGTGCACAGCCAATTTATGGAATCGTAATAGGAATAATTGTCCTAAAGGAATATCCTGAATGGAGTACCATGATAGGTGGAGGAATAATTATATCGTCTGTTGTAGCGGAAAGTTATCGGGTATATCTATCTATCAAAAACAAAAGGCAAACCGCCTGAAACCGCTTGCCTTTGTTCGTTATTTAACCTTTATCAAAAAAAAATATTAGGCAGTTATTTGTTGTACTTTCTTAAAAGTAGCAGTTTGGTCTGGAATTGTTGAGAAAGTATATCCTAGATTAGAATAATATTCAAGAATTCTAGGTAAAACTTCCTTAACTTTCTTCATCGCTTTGATATTGTCATGAAATACAATGATAGAACCAGGTTTGCTGTATTGTACAACATTATTGTAGCATTTTTCAGCCGAAATATTCTCGTCGAAATCCCCACTCAAAACATCCCACATAATTATTTTGTAGTGTCTTTGCAAGAATTCAATTTGTTTAGGAGTCAATTTACCATAAGGCGGTCTAAACAAAGTTGTATTGACTAGTTTTGCACTTTTTTTAATATTTAAAAAATAAGGCAAATTATCAGTTTTCCAACCATTAAGGTGGTTATAAGTATGGTTTCCTAAAGCATGGTTTCTGGCAATAATATCACCAGCGATGTCAGGATGTTTCTCTACGTTATTTCCTACTACAAAAAAAGTAGCCTTGGCGTTGTATTCATCTAATAAATCTAAAATCCATGGAGTGACTTCGGGAATAGGCCCGTCATCGAAAGTTAGAAATAATTCTTTTTCATCGGTTTTAATCTCCCATCTTAAAGAGGGAAACATACTTTTAATGATTTTTGGTGTTTTTACTAAGTACATTTTAAAGGGGTTTAGCAATATATGTTGTTCTAGGATAAGAAAAGCACGTATTTTTAATTAATTTTGAGACAATTAATCAAAAGCCGCTATATTTAATACGTTTATTAACGCCATTTTGCTGCTTTTCTTATGAAAAAATATTAAAAAAAATAAAAAATGTCTGCAGTCCGAGTAAGATTTGCTCCAAGCCCAACGGGTGCCCTTCATATTGGAGGTGTAAGAACCGCATTGTATAATTATCTTTTTGCCAGAAAACATCGAGGTACTTTTATTCTAAGAATAGAAGATACTGATCAAAACAGATATGTTGAAAATGCCGAAAAATATATTGTGGATGCGTTGAGATGGTGTGGTATTGAACCTGACGAAGGGCCAACTATAGGCGGCGAAAAAGGGCCGTACCGCCAAAGCGAAAGAAGTGACATTTATAAAAAATATGTAAATCAATTAATCCGTCAAGGCAATGCGTATTATGCTTTCGATACCGCAGAAGAGTTGAAAGCTGTGCGAGATAAAATGGAAGCCCAAAAAGAAGTATTTAAATATGGGATTCATACCCGTTTGAATATGAGAAACTCGTTGACGTTATCGAAAGAAGAAACTGAAAAACTAGTAGCTGAAGGAGAATATACGGTACGGATTAGGATTCCAGAAGAAGAATTAATCTCTTTTAATGATGCTATTCGTGGCGAAGTAACTTTTAAAAGTGACGAATTAGATGATAAAATTATTTTGAAAGGAGACGGTTTGCCGACTTATCATTTAGCGAATGTGGTAGATGATCATTTAATGGAAATTTCGCATGTCATTAGAGGGGAAGAGTGGTTGCCTTCGACGGGACATCATGCGTATCTGTATAAGTTTTTAGGTGTTTCCGCTCCTATTTTTGCACATTTGCCATTAATATTAAAACCAAACGGCAAAGGGAAATTAAGTAAACGAGATGGAGCGAAATTAGGAATACCCGTTTTCCCATTGTCATGGAATGAGAATGGAGATTCTTTTGAAGGTTTTGACGACTGTGGTTTTGAGCCAGAAGCAGCTTTGAATTTCTTGGCATTAATGAGTTGGAACCCAGGAACAGAACAAGAAATGTTTAGTCTTTCTCAATTAGAACAATCTTTTGATTTGGATAGAATTGGAAAATCGGGGGCAAGGTTTGATTATGAAAAAGCAAAATGGTTTAATCAACAATATATTTTAGCTTCAGATAGTGATGATTTAGCAACGAAACTTTTAAGTGTTGCTCGTGATAAATATCCAGCTTTGGAAAACAAAAAACTGTCAGCAGCAATTCAATTAATGAAAGAAAGGTTGACATTTACCAAAGATATATTCGTTGAGGGGTATTATCTTTTTGAAGATGTAAAAGAATATGATGCAAAAACAGTAAAGAAAAAATGGAAATCGGAAAAAGCTACTTTCTTTAATGATGTCTTTTCTGCCTTCGAAACCTTAGATTCTGATAAACATACTCAATTAAAAGATGTTTTTGTAGAAAAAATGAAAAGTGCAGGCTACGGTTTCGGAGACGTGTTGCCTTTACTTCGTGTAGGATTGAGTGGTACCATGAAAGGACCCGATGTCTTTGAATTAATTTCTTACTTAGGTATTGAAAATGCTAAGAAAAGAATGTTAACGGCAATAGAAAAATTTGAAAATCAAACAAATGGGTAATACTTGTATAGAAATAAAAAATGTAAATAAACATTATCAGAATTTACATGCGGTTCGAGATATGTCTTTCGATATACCCACAGGTTCAATATTTGGACTATTAGGACCTAATGGAGCGGGTAAAACTTCGTTAATTCGTATGATAACTGCTATTACAAGACCTGATAGTGGATCAATTACATTGAATGGGATACAAGTAGGTGAAAAAACACAAAAAGAAATTGGTTACTTGCCAGAAGAAAGAGGGCTTTATAAAAAAATGAAAGTCACTGACCATATTGTTTATGTTGCAAGGTTGAAAGGAATGCCTAAAGGTGAGGCCACTCAGAAAGCAAAGCAATGGTTAGAAAAATTCAGTTTGTCTGAAACAGCAGAGAAGAAAGTTGAAGAACTATCAAAAGGGATGCAACAGAAAGTACAATTTATTTCAACGGTAATACATGAACCCCCCTTGTTGATATTGGACGAACCCTTTTCTGGTTTAGACCCTATTAATACAAATTTGATTCGAAACGAAATTTACGAATTAAAACAGAGAGGTGTTACGATTATATTCTCAACTCATCGAATGGAGCAAGTGGAAGAAGTTTGTGAAAACATAGTCGTAATTAACAAAGGGCAAATTGTCTTGGAAGGAAGTGTAGAGGATATTAAACAACAGAGTAAAGAAAATATATTTAGCCTAAAGTTTAAAGGAACTATACCAGACAGCTCATTTTTAAATAAATGTATCGTTAAGATAGAAAATCAAGAAATGACATTAAAATTGGATGATGAAGACCAAATAAAAGATGTGTTTCAGTATTTATTATCTAAAGATATCCCTATCCTAAGATTTGAAGAAGTATTGCCTACGTTGAACGAAATTTTCATCAAAAAAGTAGGGCAAGCTTCAAGTTTGTAAGTTTTTAATTCTTGTAAAGTAACTCATATATATATAGTATGGAAAAAATTTGGTTAATTATACAAAGAGAGTATTTGTCGAGAGTAATGACAAAAAAGTTTTGGATACTAACTTTTGTAGTTCCATTTTCAATAATGCTGTTGTATGGATTCTTAGGATATATTTTATCAAATAAAGGAGATTCGAGTATTAATGTTGTTGTCGTTGATAAGAATAACATATTAGGAAAGAGATTACCCAATTCTGAAAGTATTTATTATCATTATCCGAAAGGAGTCAATATTGATGAATTAAAGGAGAAGATAAATAAAGAGGAAAAATATGATGCCATATTATATTTAGAAGATTCGGTAAAAGTATATTCAAGTAATCATTCTTTTGATTATTATGCAAATAAAACTTTTTCATTGGATAAAGAGATTGAACTAAAATCAATCCTTTCTAAAAGAATTAGACAATATAAAATTAAACAATTTGGCTTAGAACAAAAGCAGTTATCTGCACTGGATGCAGGCGTAAAACTAAAACCTCAAATAATAGGTGAAGAAGAAAATAGCGTCAGCAATTTAGCTTCGACCATGGGGGCATCTATTGGGATTTTGATAGGTTTTGCGATGTATGGAATTATTTTTATCTATGGGAATATGGTTATGCGTTCTGTGATGGAAGAAAAGGTCAATCGTATTGTTGAAGTAATGATTTCTACGGTCAAACCATTTCAATTAATGTTAGGCAAAGTTTTAGGCGTTGCTTGTGTAGGAATAACTCAAATTTTAGCATGGGCATTGACCTTGCCATTTGTTGGACTGATTGGGAGTACATTATTATCAAGCTCCAACATATTAGAATTAGACCCTTCGGCTTTAGAAGCACAGGGGATTGACCAAGAAGAAATGCAATATCAAGTCGCTTTGATGCTAGAAAACTTATCAGAAATCAATTGGTTTTATTTTCTATTTATCATCTTGCTATATTTTATTGGAGGATATTTGTTGTATTCGAGTTTATTTGCAGCCGTAGGTTCGGCAGTAGGAGATGACCAAGGCGAGGGGCAACAATTGACCATTCCAATAGCAATTCCAATTATCATCGCTTTATATATTTCAATTGCAGTTGCTACAGCTCCAGATAGTAGTTTGGCATTATGGTCTAGTCAGTTTCCTTTATTTTCGCCTATTGTAATGCCTACTCGGCTATTTTCGAATCCACCTTTGTGGGAAGTACTCCTTTCTTTGGTATTGCTATATGCAACAACAGTGGGTTGTGTTTGGCTATCGGCTCGTATTTATAGAGTTGGTATCTTGTTATATGGTAAAAAGGCTTCATTTAAAGAAATAGCGAAGTGGATTTTTTATACTTAAAATATTTTTTGAAAAATTATTCTTTTTACATACGAATTGAAATTTGAATCTCGTTTAGTATTTCAATTAGTAAAATGTGTTAATTTTTAGGAATCAAACACATATTTCTGATATACCAAATAGATGGTATAATTTATATATATTAAAATAATAATTGATGTGCTAAGTTCGTTTAAATAGGGAACTATAAAATGGATGTTTATTGTTGTTTTTTTTAAGAAAAAGAATCAATTAGAATAATAACTTAAAATCGATTACCGTTATAGTACTGTTAAATTGATTTTATTAATTCAAAATTAAATATGGAAAATACTTTTACAAACGAAATTATTTCTTTCCTCTACGACGAAAATATTAACGAATTACAGAAAGCCAACTTTGAAGTTGATATGAAGAATGACTTTTTATTAGAAGAGGAGTACCGATTACTGAAAAAAACTAGGAATACAATTCCTAAAGTCTCATTTAAACCATCAAAGATTACAATTCAAAACATTTTGGCCCATAGTCGTCAAACCAATCCGATTACGAACGAACAATAAACAAAGAGGCTTCTCTCAATTATTGAAAAAAGCCTCTTTTATTGTGTCTAAGGTAAGAGTATTTACGCGTTCTTACTAACGTTCAAATCCATAGTAGGGTAAGGGATTTCGATATTTTCTTTATCAAATGCCTTTTTTATTTGTTCGTGCATAAATGCATGAACAGCCCAATAGTTTTCAGTTTTACACCAAGGTCTTACTACAAAATTTACGGAACTGTCTGCAAGTTCACCAACCAAAATATCTACTGGTTTAGAATGGTCAATCAAATCACAAGAATCAGCTACGGATTGAATTACCTTTCTCGTTTTGTCTATGTCTGCACTATACCCAACACCAAAAGTCATAGGAACTTTTCTCGTAGGATTACTTGATAGGTTTTCTATTGGTCCAGATGTAATACTGCCATTAGGCACGATAATAATTCTATTGTCTAAAGTAGTTAGAATAGTGTTGAAAATCTGAATTTCGTTTACCGTTCCTGAATACCCTTGCGCTACAATAAAGTCTCCAACTTTGAAAGGTTTGAAGAATAGAATCATTATCCCCGCAGCCATATGACTTAAGTTTCCTTGAAGAGCCATTCCCACGGCAAATGCCAAAGCAGAAAGAATAGCAACGAAAGAAGTCACTTCGAACCCAAAAATGGAAGCAGCACTAAGTAGCACTAATATTTTTAAAGAAACGTTTATCATTGAGGTTAAAAATGGAGTAAGGCTAGGGTCGGTACCTCTGCTTTTTAACCTTTTTTCAACCATAGAGCTGACTTTACCAGCAATATAAAAACCAATAATGAGCGTAAGAATGGCTCCAACAACTAAAGGGGCGTATTGAATAACCATTTCTGTTATTATTTTAATGTAATTCATGTCTTCCATGTGGTGTATTAAGTTTTGATTTAAATGAAAAGTAATTCGTTTGTAAGTTCTATTCTAATTAGAAAATGAATGAATAGATCCGTTTTATTTTGTGACGTTAAAATAGTATATTGGGGTACAAATTTTCAGAAAAAACCTCCAATAATTATGAGAACGATAAAAGGCCCAAGCATTTTTTTAGCACAATTTGCAGACGATGTTGCTCCATTTAATAATTTTGAAAATATTTGTCAGTGGGTAGGTTCATTGGGATATAAAGGTGTTCAGGTTCCTACTTGGGATGAAAGATTCATTGATTTAGAAAAAGCAGCAACAAGTAAAGATTATTGTCAAGAATTAAAAGGCATTGCCCAAAAATATGGTGTCGAAATTGCAGAATTATCTTCCCATTTGCAAGGGCAATTAGTGGCTGTTCACCCTACGTATTCGGACTTGTTTGATGGTTTTGCACCTACACAATTGAGAAATAACCCTATTGAAAGACAAAAATGGGCTATTCAGCAAGTAAAGTGGGTAGCTCAAGCTTGTCAGAATTTTGGTTTAGATAGAGCGGTAACATTTTCAGGGGCATTGATGTGGCAAACGGTTTATCCTTGGCCACAACGACCTAAAGGTTTAGTAACGACTGGGTTTAATGAATTGGCTAAAATATGGAAACCTATTTTGGACCATTACGATGAATATGGAATTGACCTATGTTATGAACTTCATCCAGGAGAAGATTTGCATGACGGAATTACCTTTGAACGATTTTTAACGGCTTCAAATAACCATCAACGCATTCATATGCTTTATGACCCCAGTCATTATATTTTGCAATGCTTAGACTATTTAGATCATATTGATATTTATCATGAAAAAATAAAAATGTTCCATGTTAAAGATGCTGAATTTAACCCCAACGGAAGATCTGGAGTATATGGAGGATATCAAGATTGGGCTGACAGACCAGGTCGGTTTAGGTCATTAGGAGATGGGCAAGTTGATTTTAAGGCAATTTTTAGCAAGTTATCTCAATATGGTTTTGATGGTTGGGCAACTTTGGAGTGGGAATGTTGTATCAAAGATGCTAAACAAGGAGCTATTGAAGGAGCTAAATTTATCCAAGACCACATTATAACGGTAACTGAAAAAGCGTTCGATGATTTTGCAGGAGTTGAGGCGGATGAAATGTTGAATAGAAAAATTTTAGGGCTTTAAATATTGTTTCGAGCGAATAAAAAAAGACCAAACAATTATAATTGTTTGGTCTTTTTTTATTACTCCTCCCCTTCTTCCGAATCTGTTTTGGTATCTATTAGTTCAACCGAACTAATTTTGTGTTCGCTTAGTTTGTTTCCAATGGCTTTCCATCCTTTCACATCAATAAAATCGTTTAGGTTAATCTCTCCATTTAGATATTTTCCTTTAACTCGCATTTTATAGGAAACTTGCACCTCCGATTCAGTAGAAATAAAATTCAATTTAGATTGAGCATGCTCTGTTATAAAACTGAATTTTTGTCCTAAAGAAGAGGTTTCTATCTTGAAACGTTTGGCGTAAGTCAGGGATTTATTACCATCATAATAAATGGTAGAAAAAACATCTTCTGTTTCTAATTTCTTATAAATAATAAGATTTTCTAAATCTAGTTTTTTAGGAAGGTCAAAGTTCATCATTTCATAAGTACCATTTTTGTAGATACAAATAATGTGATCCCCTGTATCAAATTCTCCTAATAGAACACCACGTTTTTCTTTATTTAGCCTACCCGTAACTTCATCTACCCATATGGTAGTCGCTCCAAGTGTAGATTTTCCTTTCTCTTTGAGTGAAATTTTACGTAGCGGGTAACGAGTAACAATATTTCCTTTAGAAGCTCTTCCTTTGATGGCAATTTCAGCGAAATCGAATTCAAAAACTTTTTTCTTCGCCGAGCAACCTTGGGTCAACTGAACGTTAAGAATTTCAGATTCTCCATTGGGGTTTTGTGTAAAATATTCAAGTCTTGAACCTTTACTTTCGGCAATAAAAGGATATGTTTTTTCTCTGGTGATGGCTTTTACTTGAAAACGTTTTGCCATTGCTCTACCTGTTTCCCCATCTACATAAACTACGTTATAGGTAGTGCGTTCATCTCCTTTTTTCCATACGGCTGCATGGATGATATTCTTACCCACAAAATTTTTATCGGTAACTCTCGAAACACTAAATTCGCCATTTTTTCTGAATACAATAATATCGTCAATATCTGAACACTCGCATATAAATTCATCTTTTTTGAGCCCCGTCCCTATGAAACCTTCACTCCTATTGATGTAAAGTTTTGCGTTATTGGCAACAACCTGAGTAGCTTGTATAGTGTCAAACGATTGTATTTTTGTTTTTCTTTCTCGCCCTTTTCCGTATTTTTCTAATAGATTTTGGAAATAATTTACTGCAAAATCTATCAAATTAGCCAAATTGAAGTTAACTTCTTTTAATTCAGCTTCCAGATTAGAGATAAGTTCATTGGCTTTGAATGCATTGAATTTAGAGATTCTTTTTATTCTAATTTCTGTCAACCGAGTATAGTCATCAATAGTTAATATTCGGTTGATGCCCAATCGTTGGTCTTTAGGTTCGTGTGGTTGACGAATATATTTTGCCATTTGGACTTCAATAACCTCAAGAACAGCTTCCCAGGTTTCACATTCTTCGATATGGTGATAAACTCTGTTTTCGATGAATATTTTTTCGAGATTTGCAAAAAGCCATTTTTCAAGCAATTCACTTTTCTTAATTTCTAATTCTCTACGCAGGTATTCTTTCGTGTTTGCGGTAGAAATTTCTAATATTTTGTTTACAGACCAAAAACGTGGTTTGTCGTCCACGATAATACAAGCATTAGGAGAAATAGAAATTTCACAATTAGTAAACGCATATAAGGCATCAATCATTAATTCTGGAGAGACACCGCTTGCCAATTCAATTAAAATTTCAACATTTTCAGCAGTATTGTCAATAACTTTTTTGACTTTTATTTTGCCTTTATCGTTGGCTTTTAAAATCGAATCAATGACTTGTTGAGTCGTGGTAGCATAAGGGAGTTCGGTGATTTTGATAAATTTTTTATCCTCGATGTGCATTTTTGCACGGACTTTAATCTTTCCTCCTCTTGCTCCTTCGTTATAATCGGCAACATTCACATAACCACCCGTCTGGAAGTCTGGATATATTTCGTACGGTTTGCCCTTTAATATTTTGATAGAAGCTTGTATTAATTCTATAAAATTGTGAGGCATTATTTTGGTACTCAAACCAACAGCAATTCCTTCTACCCCTTGGGCTAATAACAAAGGAAACTTCATGGGCAAGTCTATGGGTTCTTTTTTTCGACCATCATAAGATAATTGCCATTGAGTAATTTGAGGGTTAAATGCTACTTCTAGTGCAAACTTGGTTAAACGAGCCTCAATATACCTAGAAGCGGCTGCACCATCTCCTGTTCTGACATCGCCCCAGTTCCCTTGGCAGTCAATCATTAGGTTTTTTTGTCCTAAATTTACCAAAGCATCACCAATAGCTGCATCTCCATGTGGATGAAACTGCATAGTATTACCGATAATATTGGCAACTTTATGAAATCTACCATCATCGGTGTTTTTCATGGCATGAAAGATACGACGCTGAACAGGTTTTAATCCATCAATAATTGAAGGTACGGCACGTTCTAAAATTACGTAAGAAGAATAGTCCAAAAAATAGTCTTCGTACATTCCCGAAAGGGTAATAATTTTATTTTCGTCGTCCAGAGGAGTAATATTGTCCATAGTTCAAGGTTAGGTTTGGAACAAATATATAAATTTTATCTTAAAACAATTTTTGTTTATTAGTTTTTGTTTTAAAACAATAAATAGTATTTTGTGTTCTTAAGGTTTATAACTACTTAATTCTAATGTTTTAGAAACATTTACTAACGATTAAAAGTATTGTGAGTTACACCGAACCAATACTTTGGGTTTAACACTTGGATATTCCATTAATGGAGTATATTTTTGAAGCAAAATATCAATTATGGCTCAACAAAATAATTATACCGAAGATAATATTCGTTCATTAGACTGGAAAGAACATATTCAGTTACGTCCAGGAATGTACATTGGTAAGCTAGGTGACGGCTCCACCATGGACGATGGTATTTATATTCTGTTGAAAGAGGTAATTGACAACTCTATTGATGAATACGTAATGGGACATGGAAAGCAAATAACCGTTACCGTTTCTGATGGATTGGTTACCGTTTCGGATAATGGGCGTGGAATTCCTCTCGGAAAAGTAGTGGATTGTGTTTCTAAAATTAATACAGGAGGTAAATACGATTCTAAAGCATTTAAGAAATCAGTTGGTCTTAATGGTGTGGGGACAAAAGCGGTAAATGCTTTGTCCGAGCATTTTCTGGTTCAATCAGTTCGTGAGGGAGAAGTAAAAAGAGCTTCTTTTGAAAATGGAAATTTAATCGATGATGCTCCTATTATGACTTCATCTCATTCTAATGGAACGACCATAGAGTTTAGACCCAATACCACCATTTTTAAAGATTACGCTTATAGAATGGAGTATATCGAACAGATGCTCTGGAATTATGCTTATCTAAATGCAGGGTTAAAACTTAAATTTAATGGAAAAACCTTAGTTTCTAAGAAGGGATTACTCGATTTATTGACCAAAAAAGTAGATGTTACGGAATTGAGATACCCAATAGTACATTTGTTGGGCGAAGATATAGAAGTTGCTATTTCTCATGGGCAACAATACGGAGAACATTATTATTCTTTTGTGAATGGTCAGAATACAACGCAAGGGGGAACACATTTGAATGCTTTTCGTGAATCATTGGTTGGTGTAATTCGAAATTTCTATAACAAATCTTTTGATGCAAAAGACATTCGAGCGTCTGTTATTGCCGCTATTGCGGTTAAGGTAGAAGAACCTGTTTTTGAGTCTCAAACCAAAACTAAACTTGGTTCACAAACGATTGGGCCTGATGGACCTACTTTGAGAACTTTTGTAAATGATTTCTTATCGGCAAGGTTAGATAACTTTTTACACAAAAATCCCGAAGTAGCTCAAGCTATTTTGAAAAGAATTCTTCAGTCAGAAAGAGAAAGAAAAGAAATAGCAGGTATTAAAAAATTAGCGAACCAAAGAGCTAAAAAAGCTAACCTTCACAATAAAAAACTAAGAGATTGTAGAATACACTTGAATGATACCAGCAAAAAAAGTGAAAATGTACGAGAAAGTAGTATGGTTTTCATTACAGAGGGGGATTCTGCCAGCGGGTCAATAACCAAAGCTCGAAACGTACAAACACAAGCGGTCTTTAGTTTGCGTGGAAAACCATTGAACTGTTATGGTTTGACGAAAAAAGTAGTTTATGAAAACGAAGAATTTAATTTACTCCAACATGCTCTAAATATAGAGGATGGATTGGATGGATTGAGATACAATAAAGTAATTATAGCGACAGATGCGGATGTAGATGGAATGCATATTCGTTTATTGTTATTGACTTTTTTCCTTCAGTTTTTCCCTGATTTAGTTCGTGCAGGGCATTTATATATTTTAGAAACGCCATTGTTTAGAGTACGAGACAAGAAACAGACTTTTTATTGTTATTCCGAAAAAGAAAAACAAGAGGCTATTGCTAAGCTTAGAGGCAAGGCTGAAACTACAAGGTTCAAAGGATTGGGGGAAATCTCGCCTAACGAATTCAAGGACTTTATTAATGAAGAAATCAAATTAGAACCTGTAATGCTTCAAGAAAGTACAAGTATCGAAAAGCTTTTGGGATACTTTATGGGAAAAAATACGCCCGTAAGACAAAACTTTATTATAGATAATTTGAGGGTCGAAAAAGATATTGAAGCAGAACTAGCGTCTTAACCCTTTTATGTAGATTATTATTTTTATATATTTGTAAGGAAATAGATATTAGTGGTTTGTTTAAAATTGAGCTTGTTTTATCTATTTAACCATTAATACAACTAACAATAAAGCCTTTAAACCAAATTGGTTTTTGTTGAAATATTATCGTTTTCGTTAGAAGGCGATATGACAAAAGTTGTGAGAATTTTCTTTTTTAAGAAAACATATTCCTTACAAAACCATGTTACAGAACAACATTTTTATTCTTCTTTTTTGCTTGATTTCATATCAAATTTCTGCCCAAAAAAGGTCAAGTTTGCCGATAAAGATAAACTTAGAAAATAGAATCTCGAATCGTCTATCCAATGAATTTGCGACCTTTTCTACACCCAAAGACCTTTTTTACCTAAAAGAGGTTAATCTTCCTGGTGAAAAATATCATTTATTTAAATTTGATGGTAGAAAATCCACCCAAATTAATTTTGGAGAGAAACTTGCTAAGCTAGGTCCTATTTTTATTTCTTCTACGAATAACGTATTGGTTTCTGTCAATGCAGGTTCTTCGATTAAGCTTTTTGAAGGAAGAATTAACGGTTCTGAAATACAGCTTAACGGGATGTTGCCGTTTTGTAGTGAAGCCTTTTCGGTGATGCATCCGACAGCTACGATGACAGGAGATACTTTATTTTTTGCATCTGATATGCCAGGGGGCTATGGAGGTACAGATATATATGTCGTAATAAAAAAAGAGTCGGGTCTATGGGGAACACCTCGAAATTTAGGAAATAATGTTAATTCGTCAGACAATGATGGATTCCCATTTTTTAATGTAAACGAAAATCTATTATATTTTTCGTCAAAAGGCAGAAATGCCAATCGAGATTTTGATATTTTTTATATAAATCCATTCGACGAAAATTTACCCTCTGCACATAAACTAAGTGAAAACGTAAATTCGAGGGCTGATGATTTTGGTTTGTGCTTTAAAAACAAACAAGATTTTGTTTTTAGTAGTAATCGAGCAGGAACTGATGATATATACAGCGGTAGTTTTATTGAAAATAATAGTATTGAAACTATTCAACTTCATTTTAGTCCACTGCCGAAAAACACAGTAGTAGCTTTTAAAAGTGACGATTCTTGGAAAACGATATTGAGTGCTCATCTGAAAGATTGGAAAATTTCTATACCTAAGCAATCCGAAGTTTTATTTAGAATTCAATTGCCTTCAGAAGTTGAGCCTATTTTTAAGAAAATTGTTTTATCCTCGAATCATTTAAATAGAATCAACTTAATTGGAGAAGAAAAGGTTATTTCGGGCTGTGTTCAATTGGGAGGACAGCAGTTGTCTAATCAAGAAGTTACGTTGTATGATGACTGTATGAATCAGAAAATAAACGCTATAACTGATGTTAACGGCTGTTTTGAAGTGGTTTATCATACTTGGTGCAAAGAAACGATGTTAGAGATTGTTTCAGAGAATAATAAACACCCTTATTTGATTAACATTGAAAAGAACGCTACCAATAATAATATCGAATTCTTTGCTGAAAAAGCAACTTTAACTTCAAAGCCTACCGTTGGAGAGAGTTTTTTATTACCTCAATCATGGGTTGATAATGAATCGCATCTTACTAAATATGATTTGGGTGATTTGTTACGAATGCATAGCGATTTGAAAGTAGAGTTGATGCCTTATTATGTTGAAAATCAAATTCCTGTAGAAAGCTGTCTCAATGAGCAAACATTTCAAGAAGTTAAAAATTTTCTAATTGTTTCTGGAGTATCTCCATCTCGAATAGATACGCCATGCACAAGATTTTATAATGCCAAAGGGCTATCGCTAAATTATGGGCTAATTGTAAAATTTAGAAAATAATTCTTTTCGTTTGCAACCCTTCCTAAAACGGAATTGTCATTAGTCGGAACTTGATTAAGAAAAAGTATGAAGTATGACAATCAAAATCATTAAAAAGAGTTTTTCTTTTAACACAACCTTAGCTTTGTTGTAATGTACATGGTTGATGAAAAACATATCGATTTAATAGAACGTTGTCAACAATCTGACTCACAAGCTCAGTATGAATTATACAGCCTGTATGCCAAAGGAATGCTGAATGTTATTTACCGAATGGTTAATGATGTTGAAAGTTCGCATGATATACTTCAGGATGCTTTTATAAAAATTTTCAAACAATTAAGTTCATTTAGAGGAGACAGTACGTTGGGGGCTTGGATTAAGAGAATTGTAGTCAATACAAGCCTAAATTATATCAAAAAAAGAGGAAATGATCTATCCAAAATTACAGTCTTGAGTGAAAATGCGGCTACGTTTGAAGAAGAAAAAGATTATAGTTCAGATTATCAAGGTATTGATATGAAAGATGTTCGCTTGGCTTTAGAAAAATTACCAGAAGGGTATCGAATTGTCTTTTCTTTATATGCTATTGAAGGGTATGATCATGTTGAAATTTCTGAAATTCTGGGTTGCTCTGTTTCCAATTCAAAATCTCAATACAATCGAGCTAAGAAAAAATTGAAAGAAATTATTTTAAATAATCAAAATGTGATGGTTTAAAAGATTAAATGAACAAAAAATTAGACCATGGATGAATTAGAAAAATTAATAAATAAGAATAAAGATGAGTTGGATATTTTAACTCCCAAAATGGAGTTATGGACTAATATTTCAAAAGAAATAAACCCTACAAAACCAGCCATAAAAAGAAGTATTTGGAAAAACACCAAACTGTGGAGTTTCGCAGTTGCAGCTAGTGTTTTGTTTGTGTTTTTTGTACCCAATTTAGTGGTTGCTGAGGAGAATGATAAGGTTATGATGGTTGCAAATCAATATGATGCTGATTTTTCGGAAGCTCAATTGTATTATCAAAATTTGCTCGAATCGAAAATGAGTGAGTTGAACGAAGGCTCAAAGACAGACGAAGAATTATTGAAAACAATTTTCATCTTAGAAGAGTCTTACGAACAGTTAACCCAAGAATTATTAAAAGCACCAAAATCACAAGGTAAATATATCGTTTCTGCGATGATGAAAAACTTAACCAGTAGAATCGAACTCGTTCAACTTCACTTGGACGCAGAATCATATTCAAAATAATGGATTATATCCCAATCAAATTTTAAAAGTAAAATGATGAAAAAAATAAATATACTTTTCGGACTTATCATATTATGCTTGTTTCCGATTAATACTATTTCTGCTATTGACAAAGAAGAATATGTAAAGAAAGTTTCTAAAGAATTTAATGCTTCGGATATTAATACGATGGAAATCAATAATATTTATGGAGATATAAATTTAATCACCGAAAATATTCCTACAGACAAAATTCTGATAGATGTCAAAATACAAGTTGATGCAAAAGACCAAGAAGCAGCTAATGAAATTTTTGATAGAATAAAAATAAACCTTAATCAATCGGGTGGTCTGGCTTCTGGAGTAACTGAAATTTTAGAGAAAAAGAGTGGATGGTTCTCTTCGTGGATGTCTTCGTGGAATTCTTATAGTGATGATTTTAAAATAATTTATACCATACATCTTCCAAAAGGGATTACGATTAATTTAACGAACAAGTACGGAAATATTTATACAGATAATTTTGATGGAAAAACGAACTTAACGATAAAATATGGTGAATTGCATGCAAAGTCATTTACGAATAATGTTGATTTGGAATTGAAATATGGCAAGGGGTGGATTGATGAAACGGGTGATCTTGACTTGGAGGTGGCATATTCAGAATTGAAAATAAAAAAGGCTAAAAATGTGGATGCTGAAACTCGTTATTCAAAACTTAGAATAGGCACTATTCAGAATATTGATATTGATTCTCGTTACGATAATTATACCATTGATTCTGTTCAAGAGGTAGAAATTGATTCACGATATGGAGGTTTTGATATTGATTATGCTAAGATTGTGGAATCTGATGCTAGTTATACAGGTTTGGATATTGATTTTTTAGAAAATAGTGGAGATTTTGAACATAATTATGGCGATGTTTCCATTGATGAACTTGGTAATGACTTTAGTGTAGTAAAAGCAGAAATGAAATATTGTGATTTTGAAGTAGAAGTAAACACGAACTTCTTAAATCTTCTAGAAGTTGAATCTCGCTATGGTGATATTGATTACCCCTCGGGTTATTTCCAAAAAAATAAAGATGAAGAAACTAATTCTATTGATTTGGAAGTTATTTATAACCAATCTGCAAAAGGAAAAATTATCGCTTCGGCGAGTTATGGGGATGTGGAGGTAACGGGTTCTAATTAGTTCATAACGTTAGCTCTAATAGAGTATTGATTGAGCTTGTACCTTAATCCTACTAAAAATAGCCCTCCTTTCCCTTGGGAGTTGTTTAATAATAATTGTTTATAGCCAAGAAATATATCAATGAACTTATTAGTTAGGGTAGGGTCTACTATCATTGGAGTATATTGTCCTGTATATTGAAGCACTGAATAATCTGTTTTACCAATACGAAAAGATTTGGATACTTCTATTTTAGGCACTATTCCATGATGTCCACGAACATCTTTATCCCTTTTTCTATGAATTAACCAACCGTAGTCTAAACCTATAGTTGCTTGAAAATGAGATTTTTGCTGATTTCCTAACACTTGTCCATAGAACAATCCAAAGAAAATTGTAGCTGGATTATCATAATGTTCATATCCTTCAGGTATAGTAAATTCATTTATTTTATTAGACATCATTATATTCATATTATAGCCATAGATATGCTTCCCTTTACCGTTTGCAAAGCTCATATCAAAACTACCTGCCTCTTTAGTGAAATTAGATACATTACCATTTAAGTTACCGTATGATAATCCCATATTTATTTGAAAATAATTATTAAAAGCCTTTATGTTAAGGCTATCATTTTGTGCAGTTAAATAAGATAGGTGTAGTATAGTTACTATTACTATTACTATTGCTATGCGTTTCATTTTGAATCGGTTTGTTAAAGCTAAAGTTGAATTAATTAGATAACATTATTCTATTTCTTTTAGTTCCTAAAACTTATATTTTGGACTTTGGTTATGTTATCCTTTTTTTATCAATACCGATTTTTTCATCGAGCTAGTTTGGTTTTCTTTTTTCTCTAATTATGCACAACGTTCAGTATAAGAAGCGTAGCCTGCCGATAGATGGCTATGGTTTTATTTACATTGTTAAGTGCTTTTTATTTTTCAAATTCATAGATTTTATTTTCATACCTATTCTTGAAGTCAGTCCCATTATCGTATTCAGCAGGATTTACGTAGGATATTACACCAATTTCTGAATTCAAGAATTTTTTTAATCGTAGATAATACTCTGCTTCAGTTTTTATTGTCCCATTAAATGTCAAACTAAACACTATTTGATTGTCAGTTGTGATATTAGCTCCAACCATAATTTTATCAGGGTTCTCTTCATACTTATTCCAATAAAATGTTTGTCTGACATTTGGTGTTTCTGTATAACTACTTATCATCTCATCTTCCGATTTGAAGACATAATTTTCATCATCAGGTTTACCCGTGTAATCCAAATTGATTGTCTCGTATCTTGGAATAAATTCATTCAAGACAGAGTATATTGATTCCTTCGATTTCTTTTCAACCAAAACTTGACAGATAATGTCTCTTATGAATTCTTCTTTGTCCATTTTTTTTAATTATTTATAACAGCAATACCCACTACCCAATCAACTTCTTCAATTCATTATATAACTTATCTTCATCACCAGGTCTATACTTTCGGGTATTATAAATAATATCACCTTTTTCGTTATAGAGAAATAGTTGGGGTAGACCGTTTAGGGCACCAGGCATATCTTCGCCAAAAACTCTTTCTTTATCTATGAAAGTTTCAAAGGGCCAAGTACCTTGGTTTTTCAACTCCCAAACTCGAGAATGATTTTTAGGGAAATCTCTTGAAACCAACACGATGTCGAAATCCATTTCTGTTTTCCATTGCGGAACCTTTTGGCTCAATGCTTTGATTTCTCTTTTGCAGGGGCCACAAGTAGTCATCCAAAATAAGACTACGGTAGGCTTCGCTTTTAATAGCGTATTAGAGGTTATGATTTCGCCATTTTCTTTTTCTAATGCTACGGTATATGGATAACCCGTATTAGGATTTGGCGTGGTCATAATTAAATCAGAATTGCCACAAGAGAATAAAACAAGAATAGAGCAAAAAAGAATAAGTTGTTTCATAAGGTATCATTTTTCTAATTGTCGAACAATATCAACCGCTTTTTGGTTCTGAGCATTGAAAGAAAGTGCTTGCCTAGCTAGAGATAAGGCACTTTTTTCATCATTTTTCAATAAATAACACTCCGCTTTTAAAGCATACGCAGCACTGTAAGTGGGCGAAACTTCATGGGCAAAAGTTAAAAATTGAATGGCTGAATCTAATTTATTACTTAATTTATAGCTTAATCCTATATTATAATAGGCATCTTCGGACTGTTTATCCAGCAGTAATATCTTTTTGTAGGTTTCTATGGCTTTGTCTAAGTATCCGTTTCTGCCCAAATGGTTTCCATACGCCATTAATAAGGCGGTATTGTTAGGAGATACCCCCATTGCACTTTCAAAATACTGATTAGCTAATTCGCTACCATTCAAAGAGTGTAGTTGCCCTAAGTTTATCCAGGCATCTTCTATGGTAGCATCATTTTCGACACAGGTTTGAAAAGCCTCCATAGCTTCTTGAATCTTATTTTGGTCTTTATAAATCAAACCTTTCATGAAAAATGCTTCAGCATGAGTAGGATGTTTTTCCAATATCTTTTGAACGGTAGCCAGTGATTGTTCATATTGTTGGGTGATAAGTTGAAATTCACTCAGTTTTAATAAGGTTTGAACTCGACCAGGGAATTTCGTAGCACAATCTTCTAATGTTTTTATCGCTAGAAATGATTGTTGAGCATCCATTTGAACATCTGCAAGAATATGATAAAGAGAAGGATTATCAGGAGCTAATTCTATGGCTTTATTCAAATCGTCAATAGCTTGATTGAAAGCTTCGTTTTGATAGAAGTATTCTGCCCTTTGTAGTAAT
>CALAJP010000031.1 GCA_937922815.1 uncultured Saprospiraceae bacterium | reverse complement strand
AGCCGAAATTAACGATTCAGTGGATTATGTAATGGAACATTTCCCTTCTGAATATAGAACTTTTGCCTTCCCGTTTCATGATTATAATCTATCAGAAGTGGAATTGATTGAATTAATTAACGAAACTCAGCTAGACGCTTGTTTTGGTTCTATCCAAAACATAAATCCGGATATTCCTAAGCATTACCCACGTATCCAAATGGATAATTATGGACATTCGGCTAAGAAAGTGTTGAAAAATATGAGAATGAAAAGCTTTACGAGGAAGTATTTTAGGTTTTCTTTGTTTTGATGAATTTTAATCAAACGGAAAACCTTTACTATTTTGTTGCTTCTTCTACAATCCTTATTTCTTCTTCAGTCAATCCATAGAGCTGGTAAACCATTTGATCTATTTCTTTGTCCGTTTTATCAATTTCAACTTGTATGAATTGGACTTTTTCTTTTTCAGATTCAAAATAATCCTCCCATTCTGCTTCTTCTGATAACCCTAATTTTATTTTTTTCTTTTTGAGTTCTTTTACGAATTCTTGAAAGGTGAGAGTGTGCCAGTTCTGAAGTTTTTTAGACAGTTTTTCTATTTCGAATTTTCGAGATATTTGTCTTTGTAGCTTAGAAACTATTTTAAAGAGAACTTCAGAGTTATCTAATAAAAAATTAACTTTATTGATTATTGCTTCATTTTGTGTTTTATCAGGTTTTGGAATGGGAAAGTCCGATAAATTAGTAAGGCTAATTTTTGCAAACACTTTTCCCTTTATATCGTGTAAGATTCGATAGAAAAAAGTTGAGGCTCTTGAATTCAATATTCCCAATAAATATTTTAAATGCCATTCATCCTTTTTTTGGAGGATTCCATGAACCAAAGTATCATAATAAAACTTCTTGTCATCAAAAGTTGCAATCAAAGAGTCACCTGTTTTTCGGACAATTATTTTATCGTTATCAAAAATTACAGGTTTACGAAGTGCAAAATCAATTCTATTTTGCTTTTTCATCCCCTCTTTAGACTTAATATCAGAAAGTGAAATAGAATTAGCTATATTTTCATCATAATTCACGAAATCTCCACTCCATTCTAAACGATATTTTGAAATATTTTTCCCCCAAATTATAGGTTTGTGATTTTCACTACTTTTCTCTCCTGAAATCAATATATGCTTTATGTTTCCTGGATTTAATCCATTTTTTAAAATGTAGTAATCTTTGATTGCATTAAAATCAAGTATCTTTTTCTTTAGGTTTACGCTGCTGTTGTCCGCAATTACAATTTCACAATTATTCTGTTCTGAAAAATAATTTTGGCTAAGAGATGAAAAAATTCCTCTTTTTGCTAATAAACCATCAAACTTATCAAGGCTGATTAGATTAATTTGATTAATCAAATTAATCTCAGGTTTGATTGAGTTTGGGGTATACTTTAATAGTAAACTATCTCCAACCTCAGCATCTTGGAATACCTTATCTGAAATTGTTAATATCTCTTCAACTTTTGAATTTTCTAACAGGTATTTTCTTATTTTTTCATAGAATGAATTGAACAAAAGAGATTTCGGAATAATAAAGTGAATCAGACTCCCTTTGAAGTCATAAAGCATTTTCTCAACAAAAAGAATATAAAGGTTAATTTTATAGGAAGTTAAAGGATAGTTTTCTCTTAGAAAGTTTTCCTGTTTTTCGTCGATAAATATACCGTAAGGAGGATTTCCAATAACAACATCAAATCCACCTTTTGCGAATACATCGGAAAATTCATTTTGCCAGTTAAAAGCTTTATCTCCTGCGACTTCAACATCATCAATTAATGAATTACCACATTTGATATTATTATTAAGACTAGTCAATTTTCTTCCTTTTTGAGCAGTCCTCAACCAAAGTGATAGTTTAGCAATCTCAACAGATTCTTCATTAATATCCACTCCAAAAAGATTATTTTCTAAAATAGAGTTTTCAATATTAGGAAAGGGTAATGATTCACCTAGTAATTTAGTATTCAACTCATCAATATACCTATGTTCACTTATTAGAAATTCAAGTGCTTGATTGAGGAAAGCTCCACTTCCACAAGCAGGATCACAAATAGTTACTCCCAAAAGCCAATCTCTGTAATTTTCTAATTTAACCAATAGCTCTTTAAGTTTCTTCTTTTGCCTTCCTTTACGGTCTTTTTCGTACTCTTCATTATCAATCCCTAATTCCGTTTTCTTTTCCTCACAAATCTTACCAACTGTACTATCGACGATGTACTTAGTAATATATTTTGGAGTATAAAAAACGCCGTCTTTTTTACGTTTAGTTTTACCTTTCTCCGCTACATTACCTTGAATTTCTGCTTGGATTTCGTCAATATCATTCAACGAATGTTCAAAGATATGTCCAAGAATATTTACACTTACTTCACTTTCAAAATTATAGTTACTTAAATTAACCGTGTGCCTATGCAGTAAGTCGTCATTTATTTTGATATTATCCAAAATATCATCTGGTGCAAATAAACCTCCATTGTACGCAAATATCTCATAATCTTGTCCCTTGTAACCTGTATTCATATACCCGAAATACTTTCGAAATCGGTCATATAAAGGAAAATATTCATCATACTTATCTCGTAAATCAGTCCATTTATTGATAATAGAACGAATAGAATTTGGAGGTAATAATAACCTGTCTTCCGCAAAAAATATAAATAGAAAACGGTCTAGTAATTTTTGTGTTTTCTTGAATAAAGTTAGTTTATCATATTCAGAATTTTCTTTCTGTATAGCGTCAAAAATTTCATTTCTAAACGATGCGTAATCCTTATATAGTTTCTTAGTTACATCTTCCTCTTGGGTTAAAGATTCGTTCTTAATTTTTTTAGGAATATCTTTTAATAGATATTCAGACGACAGGCAAATAAAAAGAACATCAAACCTTTCTCTTGTTAGCTCGAATAAATTAAAATCTTCAAAATCTACAGCGTTATCAATATAAAAACGCAATTTTTCGAAATTGGAAGTAATCACGTAATTACAACCTGGTTGATTATTTTTATACCCAAATGCTTGGGCTTCAACTTTAGCTAAATCAGTAGTATTTGTGCCCTTTAGTTCAATTACGGCTAAAGCTTTTTCATCTTTCAGAATAGCTCCATCAGTCTTTTTTGCTCCTTTTACATTTTTTAACTCTGTTGTTAAATTAAATTCTGGTGCAGGATTCTTTATATAATCAAAAACATTAACGAATAAATCAATCAAAAACTCTCCCTGATACTGTTCCTCTTTAGATTTTCGGATGTTTTGCTGAATAACTTTATTATGGAAATGATTCCTGAATTTGCTCCAAGCGTCATCAACCTTAACCTTATCAAGGTTATTTAAATATTTATTAATTACAGATTTTTGAAATAAACTCATTTTTAGTTTTTTGATTTGGTACTAGAATGTTTTCGGAATTATAAAAGGGTTTTAATTTCAATGGTTAAATTACTTTTCATCTTTAAATGAATCCCAAAACTCTGAATCTAATTTTTTAATTTTGATAGTTTGTTCTATTTGCATTCCTAAACCATAATCATAAATATACTTTGCCAATTGTTTGCCATCAATTAGAACAACATTTGTAGTACCGTTGAGGTTTTTAGCGTATTCGATTGCCCCCTTAGTATAATATGAAGTAGTGATGAAAACGCCTTTGTTAGATTGTGCAACAGCCAAAGCTCCCACAAATTTTTGAATTTCTTCACGTCCTATACCGTTTTCGGTTTTATATCTTTTAGCTTGAATATGAATTCTTCCAAAACCTAATACATCTTCTTTAATAATTCCATCTATTCCTCCATCATTAGATGCTTGAGTTACAAAACCTGCATCTTTTAATTCTCCTCCATAGCCCATTCGTTGAAGGAGAAGAATAACCAAGCGTTCAAAAGCAATAGGGGTTTTAGTTAATATTGTATTGATAATTTCTAAATAGACAGATTTTTGAATATTCTTAACAGAAGAGTATAGTTCTTCGAGTGGGGTTAATTCAGAATTCGAGGTTTCAAAATTTATTTGAGAATGGGTATCTTTTTTTTGAAGTTTAGAAGGCTCTCTTTTTTGTAGTTTATTATTTATGTAATCATCAATTTTTTCTGGTGATTTTAAAAGAGATAACCCTTTTTTACTTAATTTGTAAGTACCACGTTTAGGTTTTTCCACTAGACCAGCCATATTAAGATAACTTAAAGCCCAAGAAATTCTATCGTAGAATATTTGACCATTCCCTGATGTATACTCTTCATTTATCTCCGCATCAGAAAGGTTAAAATGCAAAGCTAATGGTTCTAAAAACCCCCTTAGTTTCAAGGTTTGGTTTTTATTGAGTAAGTTCAATGCGGGGACTCTTATTTCATCATGCTTTGGTATCGCCATTAATAATAGTTTTAGTGGTTTTTTGTGTAGCTAATTTACAAAAACATTTACACATTTCTCAATGTAAAACTAATCCATTAACGGTCACTATCCAATTTCAGAACAACAGCCATTAAAATACTAAACCCAAGGAGGGAAGAACCTCCATAACTAATAAAGGGGAGAGGAATACCGATAATAGGGAGTAATCCCATGGTCATACCAACATTGGTAATGAGATGAACGAAAATAATGCCCGATACACCATAAATAAAATGCCTCGAAAATTCGGCACGAGAACGTTCCGCCATAATAAGCAAACGATAGAGTAGGAGCGTAAATAGCCCAATAACGATAATGCTACCTTTCAAGCCTTGTTCTTCACCGACGGTACAGAA
>CALAJP010000030.1 GCA_937922815.1 uncultured Saprospiraceae bacterium | reverse complement strand
ACTTTGGAACGAACCAAATCGAAGTTGTATTCTAATATTTTGGAAAAACGGTTTGGTCGTCTAAATTCCATAGCCTGCGTAGCATACATAATTTCAATCGCTAATATTTTTTCTAAATTGATTAAAATATAATTGAATTTTCGTCCCGAAATACTTCCCATCGATACGTGGTCTTCTTGTCCTAAAGATGTCGGAATACTATCTGCCGAAGCAGGAAAACAGAGTGACTTATTTTCAGTTACCAAAGCAGCCGTTGTATATTGCGGAATCATATAACCAGAATTCAAACCTCCCGAGGTAGTCAATAATCTTGGCAAACCAAACTTTCCTTCCAATAATAAATAACACCTCCTATCAGAAATATTACCCAATTCAGCAGTTGCTAAACCTGTATAATCCAAAGCCATTGCTAAGGGTTGTCCATGAAAATTACCCCCCGAAATAGATTCTGTTTCGCTTAAAATAATAGGATTATCAGTAACAGCATTCATTTCTACCAAGGTCAATTCTTCCAAATGTAAATACGCATTTCTAGACGCTCCATGAACCTGAGGAATACAACGAATCGAATATGGGTCTTGTACTCTATCACAAATAATATGGTCTTTTACATTTTCAGAATCTTCCAATAACATTCTCATTCGTTCTGCCACCATCAAACTGCCTTTAAAGGGGCGAACTCGATGCAAAGCTTCTTTGTAGGGTGACGCACTTCCTTGAAAACCTTCCAAACTCATCGCTCCTGCTACATCCGCTAAATCCAACAAATATTTCATTCGATGAAGTCCCCAAATGGCATGAGCCAAAATAAATTGTGTTCCATTGATTAAGGCTAAGCCTTCTTTAGCTTGAAGTTTAATAGGTGATAAACCATGCTCTGCTAAAACGGTTTTGGCTGGAACTTCTTTTCCATTTTTCCAAAAATCGCCTTCTCCAATCAACGGTAAAAACAAATGTGACAAGGGTGCCAAATCTCCCGAAGCTCCTACCGAACCTTGCTCGGGAACGACAGGAATTAAATCATTTTCAATAAAAAATATAATTCTTTCAATTACTGCCAAACGAATACCAGAATAGCCCAAAGACAAAGATTGCACTTTGCAAATCATCATTATTTTGGAAAGAATGGGTAGAATAGGTTTACCTACTCCGACAGCATGAGTAATGAGTAAATTTCTTTGTAGTAGATTCGTTTCGTCTGGTGAAATTTGGACATCGCATAATGGACCGAACCCTGTATTGATTCCATAAACTGCCTTTTTGCCAGCAGCCATTTTCTCTACCGAAATACGAGATTGGTTAATTATCTGTATGGTTTCGGGGGCTAATTGCCCTTGTAACTTACCGTTTGCTAAGTCGATGACTTTCTGAACGGTTAATTTATCTTTTGCATAGCTAAAACTCAACGTATATTAATTTTGGATGTAAACAAAAAAAGTACATTCGGAAGATAATTGTCATAACAATCATTTATCCAAATGTACTTTTTTTTTATGATACATCAAACCTTGATTTCTAAAGAATTGGAATTTTATTCCTTAAAGAAGTTATTAATTTTCTTATATAAATCCTTTTGCTTGATAGAGCCTTTATGAATTACCTGTTTGTCTCCTCTATAAATAATTGTCATCGGGATACTACCCATCCATTTAGGGTCTAAGAAGGTCATCCACTCGTCCGTTTTTTTGTCCAATAACAAATAATTATCTTTCATAAAAGGTCGAGGTTCAAGAAATTTAAACAACTTTTTCTTGTACCTTTTCTTCTTATCCAAACTGATATAATGAAACGCAACTGGCTTATTTTCTTCATTAAAATCATCATACACTTCTTCAAAATGAGGCAATTCTCTAACACACGGACCACACCAAGTTGCCCAAAAATTGATAACATGGACTGAATCGTCATCTATCGAAAATAATGTTTTCATCTTAGAAAAATCTTCTACTATATAGACTCCTTGTTCTGTATTAAGGCTATCTCGGAAAGTTAGCAAAGAATCAGGTTTTATTAGGGGTTTTATAGTTTTAGGTTTTGCTACTACCTCTTTTACTTTTTCGGTGCTATCCGTTTTTTGTTTGCTGGGACTGTTACAAGCATAAGTTAATATCAAAGCACAACAAATTGCTAAAAATCGCATGATTAAAATTTTATATAAAACTCGAAAATAGTGTTTTTTATTAATAGGTAGAAAATTATTTTAATGTGTTAAGTAAGTATTATAATTCCATACTAGCACCATTTAATTTCAACCATTGTATGTGTTTTTCGTAGTTTGGCTGTATCTTATCTAAATCATTCCAAAAGGCTTGAGAATGATTGGGGTGAATTAGGTGCACTAATTCATGAGCAACAACATAATGCAATGTATCAATAGGTGCCATAACACATTTCCAATGAAAATTAACATTTCCTGATTTAATATGACTAGAGCCCCATCTATTTTGCAACTCCATTATTTTAACCTGAGTAGCTTTAACGCCCAACTGCTTTTCATATTTTTCAACTATTGGTAATAACTTCTCCTTTAATTTTGACTTATAAAAAACAATAAAATAATCTTTAGATTTTGGTTGATACTTCTTTGAAATAATAAAGTATCCATTTTTTAATTTCACACCTTTAAACTCATCTTCTACATATTTAAGTCGATAATTTCTTCCTAAATATAAAAATGATTGCCCAGACACATAATCTCTTGTAATCTTACTAGCATTAGATTCTTTCCATAAAGCTAAATACTTATAAATCTGATATTCTTTTGATTTTATAACTTCATTCAAATCAGACTCGGAAATATTTTTTGGTATTCTAGCTGAAACAGAGCCATCTCTTTCAATATATATACTAACTGTTTTTCGATTAGTACGGTTAAGTTTAATCTCTAAATCACCAAATCTCATTCTTTAGTCAATTCATTGTGCCTCTTTTTAGCAAGTCCTAAAATATCAACACTTAATTTAGTATGTAATTCAGAAACAGCCTCTATTTCGGTAAATAATAACATTTCAGTTAACTCTCCATCAAGCTTTCTTATTTCTGCATCTCGTTCTCTCCAAAAGTTAGGCTTATTAATAGCGTCTTGTAGCAGTTCTACAACTTCAATAACCAAAGACTTCAATGCTTCTTTTTCATCTTGTTCCTTATCAGTATCTAAGGTATTGCCTTTATATGCCTCGTGCAAAATTAAATCATAAAAAGGTAATTCTTGCAAAGTTAAGCCAGATTCTTCATTATCATTATTTCTGCCTTTCTCTAATTCATTGCGAATTTGTGTATATTCTTGAATAATCATATCCCAATTATCTTTAAACTTTTTAAGAATTTCTTCCATACGTTTTAAAAAACGTTTATATAAAGCAGGGTCTTTATCGATATTTACTTTTATGTGCCTTCTGATGGCATGTTCCATTTCAGAGGCTTTCGCTTTAGGCGATGAACTATGTTTATCTACTTCATCAAAAAAACTATCGGAAAGTAATTCTACTGGAGGAATTTTGCTGTCAATTCCTAATGACACTAAATACTTATCTATTAGTTTTCTTACTTTAGCTTTTGCCCATTTCAAATCTAATGTTGGATCCTTGTATCGGTTTCGAATACGAATAAGCAAATATCCTAAACGTTTGGCAGGAATATAATAATTATTAGCTACTTTGGTATTAAACAATAGGTCTAGTGAGTCAAAAAAGGCTTTCAAATACGTGTCGAACTGTGCTCTAAATGGGATAGATTTCGCCAAGTCTATACAAGTTTCCGCGAGTTGAAACTCTTCATCTTTATCTACCATTTTTTGCTCAAAAAAAGCTTTTATTTTGTTTACTCCTTTATCTTCAAATAATTGAACAAGCCTGTTGTATCTTGCTTCTAAAACAGGTATTTCTTTATTAATATCTCTAAAATATTCGAGCAATTCTTTTATATCTTCCTCATCTTCTGTTCCCCAAATATTAAGTGCGGTTTTTAAATTCTCGGCAACACCGAAATAATCAACTAATAAGCCTTGCTTTTTATTTGTTTTAGTTCGGTTTACACGAGCTATTGCTTGTAACAAATCGTGTTCACGAAGATTTCTATCTAAATACATAACTTGTGCAATAGGCGCATCAAAGCCTGTCAGTAACTTATCACAAACACATAAAAATGATATCCCAGTATTAGGTTTGGTATAGTTTCCTTCTGCATCTTTGGAAAAATCGAAGTCTTTTTTAAAATTATCAACGGCATTAAGCTCTTTTGCTTTTGTTCTAGCAGCTGAAACATAGCCAGCTTCGTTGTTATCTTTCTTTGTAACAACCGTACAAGCATCAATGAATTTTATGCGTTCAATCTGCTCTTCGTCTCTTTCTGTCTTAGCCTCTTCTTTTGCTAATCGTTCTTTTATGGCTTCTTGAATCAGGTATTGATATCTCGCAGCTGCTAAAATAGACGAGGCTACAACCATGGCTTTAAACCCATTAGGCAAAATATTATCAATATAATGGTTTACAAGGTCTTTTGCGATTTTTCTAAGCCTATCCATGTTTTCTAAATAGTCCTTTGTTGAACCATAAAGTATTTGTATTTTTTCTTTTTCTTCTTTAGTGCGTTCTTTGAACATGTCCTCAAACTCTTCGTCAAACTCCTGTTTCTCCCGAATGGAGTCTTTACTTGTCCTTCCTTCGTATACAATTTCTAGCGTGGCTCTATCTTCAACGGCTTCACGAATTTTATAAGTATCGATAAACTCTTTCGATTCGCCAAAACGTTCATGTGTTTTTTGTTTATGTCGTTCGGTTAATAATGGTGTTCCTGTAAAGGCAATTCGAGCAGCATTAGGGAAAGCCGTAAACATATTATCTCCCATTTCGCCACCTTGGGTACGGTGTGCTTCGTCAATAAGCAGTACTATTCTATCGGAGGCATTAACCTCATCAAAAGGCTTAAATTCTGGTACTTTACCTTCTTTTTCAAAGGCTCTAAGAATTGCTTTTGATTGTGCAAACTCTTCTTCAACGAATTTGTGAATCATAACCATACTTAAGTCAGATTGATTACCACTTAATTTGGGTTTTAATTCTTTCCTCGATTTTACAATATTTTTTGATTTAAACTCACCTGTTAGTATTGCATCTTCAGACAATTGTTTCTCTAAATCTTTTCTATCTACCGAAATAATGGCTTTAAAGTCTCTTAAATCGGCTTGAGAGCGAAGTTTTCGAATCAAAAACATCATGGTTAACGATTTGCCTGACCCCTGAGTGTGCCAAACAACTCCACTACGTTCTTTACCTGTTTTACCTGCTCGCAGGCGGTTCAATATTTTACCCACTGCTCTATATTGTTGGTAACGGCATACTATTTTGGCGGTAAAACCATTATTTGAAGTCTTAAATAATGTAAAATGTTTGAGTACGTCTAAAATAACCTCTTTATTGAGCATACCCGATATCAAAACTTCTTGTCTTACTTTTGGCTTTTCTTCATCAGTAACTATACTATAACGCTCTTTTTGTTCGTCTGTAAAACTTGTTATATCAAAGCTTTTATATTCAAGAGGAAAAATATCTTTCCAATTTAAGTAGTATTCATAATCGCCTGTGATAGTGCCAAAACGTGCTTCTTTCCCGTGGGTAGCAATAGAAAATAAATTGTAATGAAATAGTTTTTCTTCACCTTCTTTTATACCAAAATCATCTTCGCGGGTATTGGCATAGCGTTGTATTTGTATAATCGATTCCGATAATGGGTCTGCTACATCTACATCTTTACATTCTATAACCGACAGAGGCAGTCCATTAACAAACAACACAATATCTGGTATTATGGCTTTTCGAGATGCATGAGCAGTATCTACTCTAAACTGATTGATGGCTACAAAATCATTGTTTTCATAATTTTCAAAATCAATAAGTTTCACTAAGGCATCTTTCTCTCCTGTAATCTCGTTTTTCGCTACTGTTGTTTTGGTTTTTCCAACCAATCTTTCAAAAACATCTAAATTACACTCCAACAAAGCTTTATGACTTTTTTCTAAAGCAGTTACTTCGGCATGTATTTGTTCTAATTGTTGGTCAGTTAGCCAAGGTTTTCCTTTGACCGTATTAATTCGTTTTACGGCTTGTTTAAAGTTTTCTTTTAGGGTTATTTCTTTAAAAGATGCTCTTTTTGAAATGCTGGGGTCTTGTGGAATACCATTTGCACCATGGTTGATAATTTCCCAGCCCAATTCTTTTAATTTCTCTAAAAAAGGTAGTTCTACGTTTATATATTCTGCCATGTTCGTTCGTATTGTGCTATTTGTTTAAAATTTTGAATGAATCTGTTGCAGTTTTCTCTAAAGTTCGCATTATAATTCTCTTCAGCATCTTCAGGTATTTCGATAAAAACAACATAAAACGTTGTTTCTTTTCCCATTATCTTCAGGGGCTGAGCTGTTACTAATTCTTTTGTTCCTTTTTTTGATGTTTTTAGTGGGTAAATAAAACCACAACCTGTAATGTTAGCTGCATTACCGTATTGCCCCACATAGGTATGAAGTTGAAAAAGGTCTTCTCTTTTAACTCCGTACTTAGTGTCAAACCACTTATATTTGACATCAAAAATCAGGTTTCCATTATCGGTTTCTATTACTAAATCAGGTTCTAGTTTTCTTTTATAAGGTTCGACACCTGTTGGTATGGTTAATTTATGGTTAGGCTTTGAGGCAACCCGAAAACCTGCATTTATTAATGTTTTTCGAATAAAATACTCGAATAACATGGATACATCAAAAAAGAAACTACTATTGTCTTGTTTGCCCGCTAAACTTACATTTTGTTGCTTAATAATCAGCTTTGACAGGTCAATTACTTCATTATATTCTCCGAAAAATGGATTTGTAAAATGTGGTGTTTGTAATAAACTACGCAAAGAATCTCGTTGTCCCTCAATAGCCGTTACAAATGTGTTTTTTATAGTTTGTATATCACTTAAAAATTCATTTCCCTTTTTTAATTTAAATACTTGAGCAATCAATCTTATTGCTTGATTGTTGTAACTATGTTCCCTGTATCGACATAAATATTTACCATTATTTGATAATTGATAAGCCACAGGGTCTATTTGTCCTTTTATTTTGTTTAATTGATTCGACTTGTTTACATATTTTTTGGGCAAACCCAAACGAATGGCTTTCTTTAGTTTGGTTTTCCATAAGTAAAGAAGCAACCATTCATAATCAGTTTTTTCTGATATACCTCCGACATTTTCTATTTCTAAAAAACCATCCGCAGAGGCAATAATTGCTTTTAAAAAATTATCTCCGAAACGAGAACTTACTTTTAATGAATAATCTCCACGTTTTACATAGCCTATGACATTAGTTGTGTTTAAAGTAAAATGATGGATGCTACTTCCTTTAAGGTCAATTAAGTTATCATTAGTATTGTGCTCGTATTCTTTGTTATTAAAAAGAATAAGGTTTTTGGATGTGCTATCCTGTATAAGTCTGTTGATTTCATTATTTACATATTCTAGAAAATGCCATATTTTTTCGTTATCATTCCAACATTTTTTTTGTTGACGAGGCTGTCTTTGATTTAACTCATATTTCAAATGTTTATACCTGAATTTATTGTCAGCTATAAAATACGTTTGATTGTCTTTTAGGGTACCATCTTGTAATATGTGATATAGCCACTTCATTAGCTTATTCCAAAACTTTTAGCCAATGAATTAAATAAATCCGAACGCCCAGTACCACGCAAATACTCTTCTAACAAAGAAGATAAACTATCATCCCATACCAACTTACTCACTTCCAATGCCGTTAAACTTTTGTCATAAGGTAATTCCCATAAATAAGCATGTCCAATACAATAGTCTTTCCCCAAAAGTATTTCTTTTTCTATGGCATTATTTAGACGTTCTAAATTGTCTGCTAATGAAGTCCAATTATTATTATATTCTTGTAAATGATTTCTTAATAAAGAAATATCAGGAGAAACTTCTTCCCATTTGAATCTTCTTCGTAGAGCAAAATCAAAACTTTCTACACTTCTATCAACTGTATTCATGGTAGCAAGTATATAAAAGTTGTGTGGTACAAAAAACTGATGTGCTCCACCTATTTCTATCATACTTGTTTCTGCTGTATTTAGATGAGCGTATTGGGTTTTGATACGTCCATTAACGCCCCTGTATTCCAAACAATACATAAGTTCTCCAAACACACGGCTTAGGTCAGCACGGTTTATTTCGTCAATGATTAAAAAGTAAGGCGGTAAGCAATCTACTAGTTTTTTAGCGCTATCTTGTTCAAAAATATATGTCCAATAGTCTTTTCCTGAAAGTTGTTCCTTGTATTTTGTAATATCTCCTATTGTTAGCCTTTTCAAATCAATCGTAGCATCAATATTAGCTACATCAACTTCCCATTTCCCTGCTGATTTACAGATGTTTTTGAAAACACCATTGGCTAAGGTTAATTTTCCGTCTAGATTGGGACGCAAACCCTCCAAAAAATCTTCATAAGAATACGATGGATGAAACTGTACAATATCTATCACATCAGTAGCTTCTATATCGGTATGTTCGCCATACTCACTTTTCCATATATCGAACTGCAAATTTGACGTTTCTTTTGCTTTGTAGGTTTTTCCTGTTCCTGGTGCACCATACTTTACTACTTGTTTTTTTAGGCTAAATGGATTGCTCATATATACGTATATATTCCAATAAAACTGGCTGATGAATACTCTGTTTTCGGGTGTGTCCTCTAGCTGCAATTTATTTCTAAATTGCTGGATTACAAATTGATTGCTAGTAAACCAATTTTGCCTTTCACCATCAGATGGCTTGTCAATGTATCCATGCGTTATCAACCAAGATAACACTTGATTGAATTTACTTTCATCAACCGTACTCGTTACATTGAGCGTACAAGCAGCCAAGGCTCTATTTACCAATACTGGGTTTTTACCTCCTTTTGTTTCTTCCCAAAACCTTTTAAATTCCTCGTAACTTTCTAGCTTAGGCTCTTTTATAATAGCTATAAGAACCTCTTCAAAACCTGCTGCATTTTTTAATGCTTCTAGCTTGTCTTTACTAATTACGGATTGACCACGAGAAGCTATTCCGTTGGACTTTTCGTACAATAATTGTCTAATAAATGCATCAAAGGGATTATTTGCTGTAGCAAAACGTGTATTGGCGTAGGTCTCTTTCTCCCTTATGCTTGTCCCTTTTATAAGGTTTTCTTTTATGTTTTCTACGTCTTTTATGAAATTCAAATAAGCAGTAAGCCACCCTTTGAGATGATGCTTCTGATTTGTTATTAGCAGTTTATATAATATTTCTAGTTTAGACATTTTGATTCGTTTTTATACCCTGTTAGCTTATAATTATACCGCTACCTTGCCTGTTAATAAATCTTGCATCAAGCCTTGTTTGATTTTTTGGTATTTTTTAAGCGATTCTTCTTCAGTTGAAAGTCTATCGTCTATTATTCTTAGCCTGGTTTTTATCTCTATTTGCTCAGTAAATTTAGGAATAGAAAATGTGGCAGCTTGAATACCCCCGATTGTCAAACCATATCGAGTACTCCCACTAGCTATTTTAAAAAAATACCTTTGTGTTGATGACAACATGAAGTTATACATTAGAAATTCGCCATTTAGAATATTTTGCTTTGGTGAAAATATAGCCAGGTGGTAGCCACATACTACATTTTCCAAATCTTCAATTACAACAGATGGAATCGCTATATCTTCTGGTGTTTCAGAGTCTTTTGTTATAATTACATCCTGTGGTTTTAATGAAAATCTTGCTTTCTCATTTATATCAGCTGAACCTATCATAAAATCCATATTATTTGTAATAAACTGGTTACTATAGACATCCATATAATTGCATAGTCTGACTAAAGTCTTTCCTTGATGAATTTTCTTGTCAACATTACTAACCTTAACTTCAGTCAAATTTGAAAGTTTTTTCACCTCCCACTCCTTAGGAATCTTTCCTAGTTCCGAATCTTTATACAGTTCGGGGGCTTGTTGGGGAGTAGGGCGTAGTTTTCCGGTAGCTAGGTCGATACCACGGGTAAACAAGTCGTGCATCATGCCTTGCTTTATGGCTTGGTATTTGGCGATAGCTGCCTCCGTCTTTTCGATTACCGCATCGCAGGTCGATAGTATTTTGGCTATCTTTTTTTGTTGAGGAAGTGGAGGAAGGTTGATTATAAGATTATTTAGTTTTTCCTTATTTAATGTAACTCCCTTAATAGCAGAATCTGTTACTTTAGAATAATCCAGCGTATCTAAAGCATAGTATAAAAAATTATAATCTATTATTTTTGTGTTGAATTTAAATGCAGCAATTGCTTCATTAGTATACAAATCTCTGCCTGTAAATGCCTTCTTTCCAACTGATAACTTAAAACTAAAACCAGCTTTGGATTCTATTTTTGTTTCGTATTTTCTTAGTTCAAACTTAACTAAGTGGCAAATAAAAAGAAGAGCAAAACAAGGAACAGTTACTAATCTTCATTTAGAG
>CALAJP010000029.1 GCA_937922815.1 uncultured Saprospiraceae bacterium | reverse complement strand
TTATCAGGAGCAGGCATCAGTGCCGAAAGTGGCATTTCAACTTTTAGAGATAGCAACGGACTTTGGGAAAATCACAAAATTGAAGATGTTGCTTCTCCTGAGGGATGGCATAGAAACAAAAGTTTAGTCCTCGATTTTTATAATCAAAGACGAAGACAATTATTTGATGTAGAACCCAACAAAGCCCATTTTTTATTAAAAGATCTAGAAAATCATTTTGAGGTAAACATCATCACTCAAAATGTGGACGATTTACATGAAAGAGCAGGTTCTTCAAATGTAATGCATTTACACGGACAACTTCGTAAGTCAAGGTCAACCCAAAACCCGAGTTTAGTTTATGACCAAATGGATGACATTAATTTGGGTGATACCGCAGAAGATGGTTCTCAATTGCGTCCCCATATCGTTTGGTTTGGCGAAGGTGTTCCTATGATTCCAAATGCTATTGAATGGGTACAGCAAGCGGATATTATGTTGGTTATTGGTACATCCATGCAGGTATATCCTGCTGCGGGTTTAACAGAATACCTTCCTTCAAATGCTCAATTATTTGTCATTAACCCTGATGATAATTTAAGTTTTGGAGATTCGAATACTCATCATATTAAAGCGAAAGCAACAGAAGGAATGTCGGAATTATTTGAAATGTTAGTTAAAAAATAAGACAATGGAAAACATTAATTATACTGAAGGAGATGCTACTAATCCAGTAGACGATGGTAAAAAAATCATTGTTCATATCTGTAACGATATTGGTGGTTGGGGAAAAGGATTCGTAATGGCAATTTCAAAAAGATGGAAAAGCCCAGAAGTTTCTTATCGACAATGGTACGATTCTAAAGACAATTTTGAATTAGGGAAAGTCCAATTCGTTGAAGGAGAAGAAAATTTGATTATTGCAAATCTAATAGGTCAACATAAAACAAGAAAAAGTAAAGACGGTACGCCTCCAATTAGGTACGATGCTGTAAAAAGTGGCTTAGAGTCTGTTTCGGAAAAAGCAAAGGCACTAAATGCTACAGTTCATATGCCGAGAATCGGATGTGGCTTAGCAGGTGGTAAAGGGGAAGAAATAGAAGCTATTTTAGAACAAACATTAATCAAAAACAATATCAAAACAACTGTTTATGATTTCGGTTAAATGAAATTAGAAACGTGTAATTTAAAGAACAAACAGTGATTAAAAAATACTGTAAAACACTAAAAATCAAAAAATGTCAACTTCACCTAAAAATTTTGAAATAATTTTAGTTGATGTGCAAAAGGAATTGTGCAAAAATTGGGAAACAGCATTTAATGACTTTGATGGAGTTAAAATTCATCATGGTTACTTTCAAGAAGTTAAAGAATATGATTGTTTAGTTAGTCCTGCGAATTCATTTGGTCTAATGGATGGTGGAATTGATTTAGCAATCAGAAATTATTTCGGGATGAGAGTTCAATACAACGTTCGAAAATTAATTGAGAAAGAATTTTATGGTGAACAACCAGTTGGGACATCAATGATTGTAGATACCGAAGATGAAGAACACCCTTTTTTGGCTCATACGCCTACAATGAGGGTTCCTATGGATATATCTAAAACGGATAATGTTTACAATGCGATGTTTGCTATGTTAAGAGCCGTTTCAAATTTTAATAAAACAAATAAATTCACTATTAATAAAGTATTATGTCCTGGTTTTGGAACAGCTACAGGAAGAGTTCCATTTAAAGAAGCTGCGAGACAAATGTCTGTTGCCTTAAAGAATTTCAAAAACCCAACAACAAATATGAGTTGGAGAAACTTACAAATAAGAAATAGCGAAATTTTAGGAAAAAAGGACTCTAAATAAAATATTCATAGCTATTAAAATATAGCTAAATCAAAAATATTGGAAGTAAATACAATAACGAACATTGGGTTTCTTTTGAAAACCTAGCCTAATTTAACCTCTTATTTTCAAGCTTTAAACGCATTTAATAACACTTTCGATGAAAAAAATATCATTACACGCTCAAATCTTTCTGATTGATAATTTTCTATCAAAGGTTGAATGTTTGGAATATATAGACAAAGGAGAATTAGCATCTTTTGAAAGAGCAAAAGTAAAAGTTGATAATAAAGAGCTAATGATAAAAGGAATCAGGAATAACGAAAGATTATTATTTAAAGATGAATATTTAGCCAAACAGATTTGGTCTAAAATTGCTCCTTTTGTCAATAAAGATATTGAAGATTATTTTCCGATTGGAGTAAATGAGTTGTTTAGAATTTATAAATATTCAGTTGGAGAAAGATTTAAAATGCACAGAGACGGGAGTTTTCAGCGTAATAACCAAGAAAAAAGTTTTTACTCGCTACTCATTTACTTAAATGACGATTTTGAAGGCGGTCAAACAGCCTTTAAAAATGGTATTACTGTTGAACCCAAAACGGGACAAGCGCTTGTTTTTCATCACCCCATTAAACATGAAGGTAAAATACTAACGGAAGGAAACAAGTATGTTTTGAGAACAGATATCATGTTTAAAAAAGAAAATTAATAATTATTATCATGACACCAAATAACACAAAAAGAATAAGCAAATTTCTGAGCCTAATTTTAAGGCATTCACCAGAAACCATAAATCTAAAATTGGATAAAAATGGATGGGCGAATGTATCAGATATTCTTTCAAACAAAAAACTTAGGTTTTCAATCGAAGAACTAAAAGAAGTTGTTGCCAATAACGATAAACAACGATTTTCATTCAACGAAGACAATACTAAAATCAGAGCCAATCAAGGGCATTCGATACGTTCTGTAGAACTAGATTTGGAGCCACAATCTCCTCCCCCATTTTTATATCATGGCACCGTTCATAAGTTCATGGTTGACATAAAAAAGAATGGATTACAAAAAATGAACAGAAACCATGTACATTTAAGTAAAGACAGAGAGACCGCAACTTCGGTTGGTAACAGACGAGGGAAAGCCATCATTCTTTCTATTCGTGCTCAAGACATGGAAAAAGAAGGTTTTAAATTCTTTTTATCAGAAAACAAAGTATGGTTAACGGATTTAGTACCTCCTAAATTTATAAATTTTAAATAATGAGAACATTAGTAATAGGCGACATTCATGGTGGATTAATAGCCTTAAAACAGGTCCTCGAAAGAGCAAATGTAACAACGGAAGATAAACTCATTTTCTTAGGAGATTATGTTGATGGCTGGAGTGATTCGGCTAATGTCATTCAGTTTTTAATGGATTTGAGTCAGCAACAAGAATGTATATTCATCAAAGGAAATCACGACGAATATTGTGAAGAATATTTAGAACTTGGTGTATCTGACGAAGTTTGGATTAAACATGGCGGGAAGCTAACAAGACAAAATTATCAAGAATTGTCTACCGAAGTACGACAGGCTCATTTGGCTTTTTTTCAAAAGATGAAATTGTTCGAAATTGATGATAAAAATCGGTTGTTTATTCATGCTGGATTTACCTCCATGAAAGGCCCTGAACATGAACATCATCCTACTAATTGTTATTGGGATAGGACGCTTTGGGAAGTAGCGATAACGACAGATGTGAAAATCCCTAAGCATTCTCCATTATACCCTCAGCGATTAAAGTTATTTGAAGAAATTTTTATTGGTCATACGCCTACTGTTCAATATCAATGCAAAGTTCCAATGCACTGCATTAATGTTTGGAATGTAGATACGGGAGCAGCTTTCAAAGGCAAACTAACCATTTTGGACATCGACACCAAAGAATACTGGCAGAGTGACCAACTAAACAGATTATATCCCAATGAAAAAGGGAGAAACTAAAACCCAAATATCATGAACCCACTTTTAATGACCGATGGTTATAAAGTTGACCACCGAAGACAATATCCGAATCAAACTACTTTGGTGTATTCGAATTGGACACCCCGAAAAAGTAGAATAGAAGGCATTGATAAAGTTGTATTTTTTGGTTTGCAATATTTCATTAAGAAATACATTCTTGAAGATTTTGAAACTCATTTTTTCAATCAACCCAAAGAACTTGTTGTTAAGCAATATGCTCGAAGAATAAATAATTATTTGGGCGTCAATCAAGTAGGAACAAAACATATTGAGGCTTTGCATGATTTGGGATATATTCCTATGGTTATCAAAGCCTTGCCCGAAGGTTCAGAAGTTCCCATTCGTGTTCCTATGTTCACGATGTACAATACTTTGCCTGAATTTTTCTGGTTAACAAATTATTTCGAAACTTTGATTTCTACCACCGTTTGGATGCCTTGTAATTCTGCTACAATTGCTAAAAAGTACCGTCAGATTTTGGATAAATATGCCAACGAAACAGCTTCAAACCCTGAATTTGTTGATTGGCAAGGACATGATTTTTCAATGCGTGGAATGGCAGGAATGGAAGCTGCAATGATGAGTGCTGCTGGACATTTGTTAAGTTTTTCGGGAACGGATACTATTCCAAGTATCGAGTTTTTAGAAAGATATTACAACGCCAATTCAGAAACTGAAATCATAGGCGGGTCAGTGCCTGCTACCGAACATTCTGTCATGTGCATGGGGACCAATATGGGCGAAGAAGCTACTTTCAAACGCTTGATTACGGAAGTTTACCCCAACGGTGTGGTTTCTATTGTTTCTGATACTTGGGATTTATGGAAAGTGCTAACGGAGTATTTGCCTAATCTTAAAAATGAAGTCCTTGCAAGAGATGGCAAAGTTGTCATTCGTCCCGATAGCGGAGACCCTGTGGATATTATCTGTGGTAACCCAAAAGGGAAAATAGACGAAGAAAAAAAGGGAGTCATTGAATTGTTATGGGAGACTTTTGGGGGTACAATTAATGACAAAGGTTTTAAAGAATTAGACCCTCATATTGGTGCTATTTACGGAGATAGCATTAC
>CALAJP010000028.1 GCA_937922815.1 uncultured Saprospiraceae bacterium | reverse complement strand
GAGTAGGTCGCTGCCAACTTTTTTAATGCCTTATCAGGATCTTGTGTCTTGATAAGGCATTATTCATTTTATAACTTATCTAGCTTTTGTATCGTGAAAACTAACATTCTTTTCCTTGAATTTATTAGCATTCTTTTTACTTTATTGGTAATAGTTTTGGTTTTATTACCGATTTATAATAATGTTATTGACTACCCATTTTATATTCCAAATATTGTATTAATATTTTTGTTCTTCACTTTTGTCCGATATATATTTTTCTTAGAATATACCTTCTTGGCCAGACTCAATTGGCTAAAAGTGATTTTTGTATTGACAAGTATTCCTATCATATTCTTAATCGCTCAGGAAGTTAGTGTATTTCAAAACATAATGGACGAGGATGGATTTCGCCCTTATATCGCTCATTTACATACAGAAGAGCAGTTCTCGATGATTAAATACACTAAAAATCAATTTATCTTTTTCGGAACAGCAGCTACTATTTGTGCTGTTATATTCCCCTTTCGAATGATTATTTCTGTTTGGAGGGCAAAAAATAAAGGTACTGTATAGTTTTATTACATTATTATTGAATAATCTTATGTTTAATGGCTTCATTGTTTTATTTTAGCAGTGAACAATACACACATGAGAAAAATACATCTAAAGAATTTACCATTGCTTTGGCTAAGCTTTGGGTTGATAACTGGCATATTTCTATGTAAGAAATGTCCTTTAGATGAGATAACTTTGTTTTATGTTCTCCTATTTATAGGAATTACAGTGTTTATTTTTAGAAAAAAATTAAATACAAACAAACATATTTTTATTCCAATCTGGTTGACAACTTCATTTGTTTTTGGTTTAGCATATGGAAAAATTAACGATCCCGATGCTATTTATCATTCTTTAAAACCAATTGTTGGGGTACAAACATCTCTAATAGGAACGGTTAAGGATATTCAAATCAAAGAAAAATATAATCAATTAACCGTAGAATTGTTAAAAGTAAAAGCAGATAGTTTGCTTTATGAAACAATTGATTTATCTATATTGGTGAACCTCCATAAAGATTCCATTTTCCCAAGTTTATATGATAAAATAGTATTCGCAGGGACTTTAAATGAAATTCGTCCACCACCACATCAGTACGCGTTTAATTGGAGACAGTATTTGCACAACAGAGGTATTTATTTTCAGACTTCTATTCAAGCTTTTAAAATATCTAAAACAGAAGTTAGTTACCTAAATAATGTTCACGCTTTCCTGAAAAAAACACAAACGCATATTGTGAACCATATGCAATCGAACTTTTCCGATTCTACTAACTTTAGCATTGCATCGGCCTTGTTAGTCGGTTATCGTGACGAATTAAACACAGACACAAAAGAAAAATTTTCGCAATCAGGGGCTTACCATTTATTAGCTATTTCAGGACTGCATATAGGAATTTTATTACTCATTCTGAACCGATTTATAAAACTGTTACCCTTCAATAATAGATTTTGGCTTAAATATAATTCCATTATTACCATATTGATATTGTGGTTTTACATTGGCGTTACTGGCTTTTCTGTATCAACAGTTCGTTCTGGAGCTATGTTTTCGGTGCTTATGATTTCACAATTTATCAACAGACCTAAATTAGGGCTTAATTCATTGAGTGCAGTCGCTATTATTATTTTACTTTTTGATGTTAATAGCCTTTACGATGTCGGTTTTCAAATGAGTTTTAGTGCCGTATTTGCGATTATTTCGATTTTGCCTTCGATAGATAACTTTTTGCAAAACAGAGTGAGAAGAGGAATTAAAAACTATATATTAATGCCTATATGCCTTACACTGGTTGCTCAATTAACTGTTACTCCAATCATTTTATACTATTTCAACCAATTTTCGGTATGGTTTATATTGTCGGGCACTTTAACGATAGTGTTGGCTTATATTGCTCTAATGATAGGTGCTCTTTATCTATTTAGTTTTCTGGCAGGAGGTTCCATCTTTTTAGCAAAATTACTAGAGCAGGTAGTTGCTATTCTTTACTATTTAGTAGAACTTATCACCTGTTTACCGCATTCGCATATCTCAAATATTTATTTTGACTGGGACGATTGTATGTATTTCGTTATAGGGGTGACCTGTTTTTGCTTATACGTTGTCTCTAAAAATAATAATTGGTTGATAGGAGCGTGCTTACTTTTTATGTTTAGTCTTATCAATAGAGAACAGGATTTACAAGAACTAAATAATAAAGAATTAATAGTCTTTCATCAAACAAAGGAAGGTATTGCACTCGATATTATTGAAAATCGTCAAAAATATATGCTTCGAAATATTTCGACGATGGACCAGCCAGATTACAGTTCCAAGCCATTAAATACGGCCTACGGTATTCAGAATATTAAAAAACTAAACTGGGAATCGAATCATCTAAAGTGGAAAAATATCGAAATCGTTTATTATCAAAATCAATATGACTTAACCAATCAAAAAATTGATTTTTTATATATCCCTCCATTCTATAAAGTTAAAAAGATTGAAGCATTCGTACTCTGCAACGAAATAAAGAATGTGATCTACTCCGACAACTACATCTCTAACTTTGTGAAAGAACAACTCCAATATATAGATGTTTCAAATAAGGTTAATCTTTCAGAAGGAAGTTATTTTGCAAGTATATGAAACGTCGATTTATTGCCTATAATCTTTAATCGAAACCTCAAAAATATTAACTTTGCTCTCCTAATTTAGATTATTCATTTACTTAAACTTAAATTCGATGAGATTTTCAATGATATTCTTAGGGATAATATTATTGTTGGCTGCTTGTCAGCAGAACAAATCGACCGAAAAAATAGAAGAAGTAAGAGTCAACCCTGACTTTAAAGATATTATTAGAAACCCAATTCAAGTGAATAAGCAAATTGATAGCAGCGAGTTGGCGGTAATGGAATTTGAGGAAAAAGTATTTGTTTTTGATACGGTCATCGAAGGAACTATTGTCAACCATACTTTCAATTTCAAAAATACGGGAGCAGCACCTTTACTTATAACCAATGCTCGTTCAACCTGTGGCTGTACAGTTCCTCATTGGCCAGAAAAACCAATTCAGCCTAATGAAAAAGGAACAATTAAGGTTAGTTTCGATACTAACGACAAAGAACATCAACAAATCAAACCAATTACTATCTTTGCAAATACTTTACCCAGCGAAACAGTACTCAAATTAAAAGGAGTTGTTTTGCCCAAGTAACTTTTGTCTAATACTTTTAAAACAAAA
>CALAJP010000027.1 GCA_937922815.1 uncultured Saprospiraceae bacterium | reverse complement strand
TGACGAAAATAATGCTTAGGATGAGTTTTATAATGGTCTTCTACGTTTTGTTTTTCTTGTAATGTTAAATTGATGTATCTCATAAGTTATACTACGAAGTACTTTTAAAAAAGTGTCGATTCTTTTTATTAACGTACTTATTTGAGCTTGCTGCATCTTTTCTTCAAAATGCGGTGTCTAATGCCTTTATTTTTATAATTCGGTTAAAAAACAGGAATTTTAACGAAAATTATAGAAACTATAACACTTATCTTGTTAGATATAAATAAATAAAAATTGGTGGCCAGCCCTCATTTAACGGCAGCTCATTCTTAAATAAGGTTTTATATATTAAAAAATATTCTATTTTCCTACCCAAAAGCAGTTTTTTTTGTGTCATTATGGGAAAAACTTCAACAATTTTCAGTCACAGATTTAACACATGTATTTTTTTAAACATATCTAAATGTCTTATTTATTATTAAAATACACAGTAAAACAATTCGTTACGTAGACTCACCACTCATTCCCATCACATTATAATAAAATAATATACCTTATACTACTGTCACAAATGGCATAACTATTGTCATAGTCTATTATGAGAAAATAATAATATTGATTACAGAAGATAGGAACAAACCGTACTCAATACCAAAATAAATTATTCATAAACCGATTATACCCAAAACGACAAATAAGGTGCTAAAAAGCATTCCTTATTAGTGGAAAACTACACCGATTATGTTTTTAAAAAAAGCATGGCTTGGCATGTTTTTAGTCTTAACAACCTTAAACATACAAGCTCAAACTAACATACATAAATTAGCTCCTGGACTTAAAGTAAGTCATAGGCTAAATAATAACGAATACTCAAAACAAGTAGCAATCGTTACTCAACATCAGTCTGATGCAGAGCTTATAATAGAAAAATACAATATTACTCCTACGAATATAAGTTTGCTCTCTTTTGGAATCATAGAATGTCAAATACCGTTTTCTCAAATTAATACCTTGGCTGCAGAGAGGAAGGTAGAATTTATTGACATTCAAAGTAAGGTTGAGTCTCTTTCTGGTATTCAATCTCAAGTTCATCAATCTCATTTATACAACAACAATCAAGTTAATGGACTAACAGGTCAGGGTATCACCATAGGAATCGGAGATGGAGGTATGTTGAAAAGCCATTTGGATTATGGTTGTGACTATATTAATAATACAACAAAAAATGTATCGGGTTTTGGAAATCATGCGAATCATGTAGCTGGCATTATTTCAAGTAAAGGATTAGTTGATTATAGAAAAAAAGGAATTGCTCCGCAAAGTAATATTATTGCTGATGCAACAAGTGAAATATTATACAATGCTGTTGATTTACATGAAGATTATAATATGACCATCACTAATAATAGTTATGGCGTAAACATTCCATGTTCTATCGAAAGTGATTATAACTATATTTCTGGTTTTATTGACCAAATGACTTTAGATATGCCTTCTGTATTGCATGTTTTTGCCGCAGGAAATAGTGGATTAAGAAAATGTGATGATAGACCTAGTGGATTTGGAAACCTATTGCAGTTTTACGGAACTTCAAAAAACGTTATCACCGTTGGTAATATTAATAAAGACGGAACGATTGCAAAAAGTTCGAGCAAAGGGCCCACTTTCGATGGACGAATCAAACCCGAAATTGTAGCGAATGGGCAAGACATTATGTCAACAGGCCCCGAAAATTCATACTTCGAAAGCTCGGGAACAAGCATGGCTGCTCCAGTGGTAAGTGGTGCATTAGCTTTGATGAGTGAGTTATATAAAAACAAATTCAATCAAAACCCTCAAGCCAATTTATTAAAAACTGTGGTTTGTAATTCTGCAGATGACGGAGGTATTCAAGGTCCAGATATGATTTTTGGGTTTGGAATTTTAAATATCGATGCCGCTTTAAAAAATATCGAAAACCAAAATTTCGAAATAGGTAGTATTAATAAACAGCAAACAAAATCAACAACAATCGATATTCAAGACGACCTTGACGAATTAAAAATAATGTTAGCATGGAACGACCCCAAAGCTGAACCTTATGCTCCAAAAGCACTTATTAACGATTTAAACATTAGTGTTATTGATCCCCATGGCAATAAACTATTGCCTTGGTTGGTAGATCCTACACAACCTAGCCAAGTCGCTACTTTTGGAATTGATACCATCAATAATATTGAACAAATAACAATTTACAACCCACGAAAAGGAAACTATACCATTCAAGTAGAAGCCAAAGATATTTCAACTACTCAAGAATACGTTTTAGCGTTTGATAAAAGAATTCACAAAAAGCAGTTTGTTTATCCTACTACTGGTGAAATAATACAAAATAATACTAAAATTGACATTCAATGGAATGAAACCATTACCACAGGTAAATTAGCATATAGAGCAAATAACAACAATTGGAACATTATTGAAAGCATAAACCATCAAAACCATTTCAGTTGGAATACACCTGATGAAGTAATAAACGATGTTGAACTTGCTATCTTAGATGATAATGAAAACGTAATATTTGCATCTGAGAAATTCAACCTCGTTCCTAAAATAACAAATGGCAAGGCCTTTAATGATTGTAATCAAACAACTATTGTTTCTTTCGACAAAATAGAAAAGGCTGTTGCTTATAGAATTGGAAAAATTGACTGCGATTCGATTCGTGAAGTAACTATTTTACAATCTAATGTTTTTGATATTGAATCCTTCGAAGATGAAGAATACATAATCGTTACACCTATATTTGAATTTGGAAACGGTTTGCCGAAAAGCATTTATATTGATAAAGACTGTTCTTCAGTTAATTATATAAGTGTAAACGTTGAAAACTTAGGGCGGGCAAACACTTCGTCTAGTTTGGTAGGCGTACCTGTAAACATTCATTTACCAGAAGTGTCTCTTGTTCAGGGAAACAGTCAAATCGATGTGCAACTCAACCAAGAAACATTTATTAGTAAAACCATTCTTTCTTCAGATTTATCAAGCGATAAACTAATGGTCGGTTCTATTAATGAAATACTACCTGGTGAATACGAATTAAACACCATTTTGTATGATTCTAAAAAACAAGTACAAGATGTTCAAAAAAATATAATTGTAGAACTTCCTAACGAAAAAGTAGCCCTTCCTTATTCTATGAACTTGGAACTAAGCAAAGAAAATACTTTTTCAGAAGTTGACGCCACTTTTATTGGTTTAGGAGATCAAAATAGATGGGATTTCATTACTAGCGGTGGGAATATGTCTCGTCAAGAGGGAAGTTTGGTTATAGAAACTATTGAAAAATCTTCCCTATACAGCACTTTCAATATGAGTGGAATCAAAAACTATCAATTATCCACCAGAGGAAGAGTAAAAGGGACTGCGGTACAATTATATTATAGACCTATAGATACTGAAAAATGGATTTTATTAAATACGTTCGAGAACGGAGATTTTGATTTCGATTTTACGATTGACAAATATCTTGGTAGTGCTTTACCTTCACAAAGTGCTCAATTCAAATTCGAAGTAGATGCCAATACACAGTTTGTATTACAGGATTTACAATTAATATTATCTAATACTTTAGAAATTTCAATTCAGAGAGAAAATGATAATTATGCTGGTTTTAGTGCCATAGGCAATGCTGAAGTCGATTTTTATACTTGGGTTGGAAAAACAATAGATGGCGAGCAAGAAGTTTTACTTCAGTTAAACGAAAAAGAGTTAATCGGATTCCATGAATTATTACCTGTCGATAGTAAATATCATTCCTTCCAAATGATTGCACACACTAAAGATGGCGAAAAAATATATTCTAACTTATTATTAAATGCTCAATTGCACAAAATCAATTTTGTACATAATGAATTAGGGAGTATCAGTATCAACTTGAATATTGTAGAAGATGCCGATGTAGAAATTAAATTATTAAGTACTACTGGGCAAATCTACGCTACTGTCAAAGAACATTTTACGCCAGGCGTACATAGTTACCAAATTCCTGACAATGGTTATCCGATGGGAATTTACTATGTTTCAGGCGTTGTTAATGGTCAAAAGGTATCTAAGAAGTATTTTCATAAATAAAAATTTAACCCTACTATTTTGCTTACTATAATGAATCCGATGTTAGAACAAATACTCAACTAACACAAAAAAATTAGAGCATTATGAAACCAAGTAAAAGTAGAGTATTCTGTAATGATTGTAAAAGAAGCAAAATACTCTTTGAAACAGAAAAGAAAGCAAATCGATTTATCTCGTTTAACCAAGAAGTTATAAAAAAAGAAAAAGGGTACGCTCCTAAAAGATCTTATTTCTGTAGTTTTTGCTGTGGATGGCATACTACAAGCGTAGAGGGCGAAATCGGTTTATCAAAACATGAAAAACTGTTTAACCAATATTTTAAAAATAATACAGGAATCCGACAAGAGGAAGAAGAAAGAAAATCCGATTATAAAACGATTGTACGGAACAAGATAGAATATCAATTTAGAAATAAAATCAAAAACGCTACAAAAGATGGCATTATTTCTTTTTTATCAAAGGAGTGGAAAAAAGCAAAAAAGCAGATTAGAAAATTAGCTACATCAAATGATTCTAATAAGAAAAACGGGCTAAAAGATAGCTACATAATCCTCGAAATTATAGAGAAAATTAAACAAGAATACGGTATAGTGACTATAAACCCGCACTTCCAAAAAAGAAAAAGTAACAAAGATGAAGAATGGAAACAATGGTTTGAATCAAGAGGATACGGAAACACCTAAACAAAAAAGAATTGTTATCATAATTAAATGATAACAATTCTTTTTAAGTTATATCCAAAAGGAAGGAATCTTAGCTAAACAAAGATTCTTTTCCTAATTTTTTCACTAAGATGTAGTAAAATACAGCTCTGTGCTTACTTCTGTTAGAAGTTCCCATTTCTGTACAAACTTCTTTAATTTGTGCATCTAATTCAGGAGAATCTTCAAGCCCTAACTTTTTGATTGCAAAGTTATTCTTTACTCTCGCTACTTCTTCAGCATCAGAACAAGAAACCATTGAAGAATCTTTGTTATAAATAGATGGTCCTAAAGACTTAGTGATTGCTTTTAATAAATCAGCATCTACATCAGACATTCCTAATTTTTCAGTCATCTGTGCGTTGTACGTTTCTAATGCTTCATCAAATTTACTCATAATTATTTTTAATTAGTTATAAAGGTTAATTAATTCGTTTGTTTCGTTCTAAAACTGAAACTTAATCTTTTAGACGAAAAAAATACCAAAATGTTACTTTCTAAATTCCTTAGATACAGTAAAATACGTCTATTCGATAATTTTATTGTTAAAAATATAATCTTATTTATTAAAAAAAAACTTAATAGGTACTAAGATTGCAATTTTTACGAATTATTAACGCAGTTTGGTACAACGTTGTACATTAAATTCATTTTCAATAGCACCATTCTCAAAAATATGTGCATAAAGTTTTAAGACTAAGAAAGGAGCAAGAGAGCTCCCTTTAGCACCCAAACCATTGAGAATATGAACATTTTTATAATTAGGGTGGCTACCAATATAGGGTCGTCTGTCTTTATTGGTGGGCCTAATAGCCGCCAAATGTGCGACAGGTTTCAATGCACCAGTAAAAGTTTCTTCCACTAAATGCTGTAATTCTTCTTTTCGTTTTGGCGTAGGCAAAACATTCGCGTAATCATTTTCATAGTTCGCCCCAAACCAAATTTGGTTTTTCTGACCAAACGGAGTAGCAAACATTTTAGATTTAAACAAGGTATTTCGAGGAAAATTATTCATTTCGAAGAGCAATACTTCTCCTTTGGTTCCTATCCAATCTAAGTTTTTAAAATAAGGGTTTTGAGAGCCACGAAAACCTTCACAAAAGATAATACGTTCTGCCTGTATGTTTTTATAAGTAATACTAGTAGCATCAAATTTTTCATAATCAAACTTTTCCTCTAAAATCGAATTCCTACTTTTTAGTAAACTTCTTACATCATCTAATAGTTTTGGAATCATCAATTGATAGCCATTATTAATTTGACCAATCCAACCGTTTGTTTTGAATAGCGGCAAATCAGGTTTCACGGCTTCCATAAAACCACGATAGCCCTCCATTCCTAATCGATTGTTCCACTCATTGAGTTGTGCCGTATCATTAATCGTTCTATAAATTGTTTTTTCAAAAAAATGATTTTCGCCTAAAAACTGAGCTACTTGACGATAAAAGGGGACAAAAACAGATTGTAATTCATCAAATTTCCAAGATTTAACAAATTTTTTACCTGTGATGGGATTAATTATTCCAGCTGCGACTACGCTCGACCTTCCAACTTCTTGATTATCAATAACCAATACATTCTTCCCTTGCATCATCCAATAAATAGCAGTTAGCGTACCCGCTAAGCCCTGCCCTACTATTATGGTTAATTTTTTTCTGATAATTAATACTTTTTAAATTAAAAATAAAGTTAATATCACTTATTTTAGCCATTAATATAAGAATAAAAAGGCTGCCTAAAGATAGAATTAATATAGCCAAAAGATTAATTAAAACTACGTTAACATTAACGTAGTAATTTTGAGAATCAAAATAAAAAGGGACATAACCTATAAATAAAACTATGGATTTTTCAACAATTGTAATGTGGGTAGGATTTGCTTTGGCATCTTATTCGGTTGTGGGCAACGATGTTATCCAGACCCTTGGCACATTTCTTACTTCTAATGAAAAGAAAATTCATTGGAGTAAGTTTTTGATTTTTACAGGTGGAATCATGTTTTTGGTTTTATTATATGGCTACGCATCTCCTACTATGGATATAGCTTATGGGCGTTTAGATAAATTCGTTTTTCCAGAACAATATGCTTGGTATTATGCCTTGCCTCCACTTGTGTTAATGTTTATTACTCGATTGGGTATTCCTGTGAGTACAACATTTATGATACTAACGCTTTTTTCTCTTTCTAATATCCCTGCAGACATTGGCAGCTTATTAAGTAGTCTTATAGATATAGATTCTACATTAGGTAAAATGACTAAAAAGTCCTTGATTGGATATGCTGCGGCTTTGACTTTTGCAAGTATTTTTTATGTTTCTTTCTCAAAATTTACAGAAAAGAGGTTCATCGAGAATCCTATCAAAGAGAAGGAATATAATTATTGGTTGATTGCTCAATGGTTTTCAACTGCATTTCTGTGGTCGCAATGGTTAACTCAAGATTTAGCGAATATTTATGCATATTTAAATGGAGGAAGAGACCTAAATGTCTTTGAATTTATTTTATCTTTAGTTATCATCATTGGTCTATTGGGATATATATTAGCAAGCAAAGGTGGTAAAGTTCAGAATGTAGTTAGAGAAAAAACAAACACTGACGATATACGCTCTGCTACTTTTGTAGATTTATTTTATGGGTTGTTCTTATTATTTTTCAAATTCGACTATTTCGGTATCTGGGGCGGAAAACTTCCGATGAGTACGACATGGATTTTCTTAGGTCTATTGGCTGGTCGTGAAATAGGTATCCGCTTTATCATCAATAAAGGTTTCGACAAGTCTCTCTTCAAACTCATTATGAAAGATTTTGGAAAAGTTACATTGGGGCTGGTTGTAAGTGTCGCTTTGGTTGTAATAATTAAGCTGATTGGAGGGTAACCCTTGTTTTATTGAAAACAAAAAAGCTGAATAGTAAATACTATTCAGCTTTTTGTTTATGTGATTATTTGTCTAGGTAAAAGTGCTGTTTGTTATTAAACCCTACACACGTTAATCCGTAAACTTGAATAGCTTGAATTATACTTTTGCAGAAATATCCACCAATTCCTTCAATGATTTTTCCAACGCTCTTTTAGATATTTTTAATGGATTAGGCGATTCATCATACAATGACTGAATTGCTTTACGAATGGTATCAGAAACATCTTGGAAGATGGCTTCGTCTGTAATATCCGCATCTTTTTGCATTAAGTAAGCAAATACCCTTGCCATACCGCAGTTGGCAATAAAGTCTGGAATCAATGATATTTGATTGTCCATATAATCCGCCGTTGGTCCAAAGAAAACCGTATCATCCACAAAAGGAACATTGGCACCACAAGAAATTACTTCCAATTTAGAATCTAACATCTTTTTAGATTGAGCCATTGTGATTAGCTTTGAAGCTGCACCAGGAATAAATATCTCTGCATCTAATGACCAAATTTTCTCGTTTACTTCATCAAACGGCAATAAAGCAGGTGAAGATAAATTATTTTTATTTTTAGTAGCAAACAAAGCTTTGATTTGCTGTAAATCCATTCCTTTTTGGTCAATCAATCCACCATTTCTATCTATAATTCCAACTATTTTCACGCCCAACAAAGAAAGATACGAAGCTGCCGCAGAGGCAACATTTCCCCAACCTTGAATAATCGCTCTTTTACCTTTTAACTCTTTACCATGAAAAATTTGATAAAAATGCTTAACAGATTCTGCTACGCCGAAACCCGTAATCATATCCGCAACAGCATATTTTTGTTCTCCATCAGGAACATATCTCGGGTCTTCAACTATCTTAGAACAACCTTGACGTAATTGTCCTAATATCCTAACCTGCTCACCCGTCGAAGTTTTTAAATGACCATTTACAATACCTTCTTGCGGATGCCATAACCCTAAATCTTCTGTAATAGGAATCACGTCTTTTAATTCATCTACATTCAAATCTCCACCAGTACCATAATAATTTTTTAAAATAGGAAAAACAGCACGATACCAACGCTTCAATACCTCATCTCTTCTGGGGTCTCTTGGGTCAAAATTAATCCCAGATTTTGCTCCTCCGATTGGAGGCCCACAAATTGAAAATTTAATTTCCATTACTTTTGCCAACGAAACTACTTCATCACAAGTTAAGCCTTTACGCATTCTTGTACCACCTCCTGCTGCTCCATTTCTGAGTGAATTTATAACCACCCAACCTTTCGCTTCGCTTTCAGGGTCATTCCATTCAAAAATAATTTCGGGGGACTTGTTTTTATATTCGTTTAATAAATCGAGATTCATAGTATTAATATTTTATTCGATACAATAATAACACAAAAATAGTTAGCATGCTAACTATTTTTAATTCATCTTTATATTTTACTCGAAATTTATTATTTTGTTGTTGTTTTGACAACTATTATTCTATACCAGCTTATTCAAAGGACTAATTAGAGGTAAAGGAGATGGACAATTAGACAAATAAAAAGAAGATTTTTCGGCAGTAGAAACACCTGGATAGTCGCCTATATACTCCCCTATTTCATAAATAACTTGAAAATGTAAATGAGGAACCCAGCCACCATTTTCATTTTTATTTCCGATAAGTCCTAAATAATCTCCAGCTTCTAAGTATTTATTTTTTGGAATTTCGATACTCGATTTCGATAAATGTCCATATAGTGTATAGAACTTTTTTTCAAGGTAAGAATGTTCTAAAATTATCGTTCCACCGTAGTCTTTTTCATTATTATTAAATGCAGAACTATGTACTTTTCCCGCTAGAGGGCTATATATTTTGGTATTCGCAGGTAACCAAATATCAATACCTAAATGAATATTACGATCATTTTGGTCATTGAAATGAGTAGAATCGCTATAAATCGATCTTTTTTCACCATATCCACCCCAAAGAACTATATTTTGATGCCAATAACCTGCAACAATCTCTTGTAAAATATCTTGATTATGAATAGCTTGTTTTTTGTATTTTCCATTAACCGATAAGTCAAAATATTGGTATTGGCTCGCCAAGGTATTAGGAAAAAGAGGAGCTATTGTTTCAACACCAAATGTATTCATATTCACCTATCGTATATTTTTTTCCATTAGATAAACCTTGCTAAACCCTAAAAATTTAGTTAGTAGATGTATTTTCTGGGTACTTTTGACTCGAAAGCCACAGCGTTGATACATTCTTAATGCCCTTTCGTTAGAATTGACGACCTCTAATCTAATTTTTTTAATTTTCTGTTGTTCTGCAAGTTTAGAAACTTCGTAAATCAATTTTCGCCCTAAGCCTTCTCCACGAAAATTAGGAGAAACTGCTAGTGCTTCAATAAAAATAGTATTTCGTTTGGTAGGCTTTTTATGTAATAGTTGTATTATTGACCAATAATAAAACCCTCTCATCGAACCATACTGTTTGCAAATAGAAGATAATTCTATTTTAAAGAATCGCTTTTTCTTCATTGAATACCCTACAACAGCGGCAAGTTCTTCGTCTTGGGAGATAACAATACATCTGTCATCCGCCATACAATCCTGAAGTAAGGATTTTAAAGACTTTGGGAAGCGGTCTAAAGGCGTAAATTTTTTCGAAAAAGAATCTAAAAAAACATCTATCGAATCAGATTTTTGCTGAGCTGAGACAAAACAATTCGATGTTTTTAAAACAAGATTAGTGTCTGATTTTTCAATTTGTGATTCCAATGGGAGTAATTCTTATTATTATACAATATTAGACTTTATTACTAATGAATTAAGATGGATTAAAAATGCTCTTTTTACCTCACTCTTCGTCAAGTTCCCATCTTAATACCTGTAGGTATTAGATTCCTTGATTGAAATAAAAATCCCTGTTTTTTTTCTCATACAATCCAATTCGTAATAATGTCTATTAATCTAGTTCAATATTAAATTGATTTGCCAATTTTTCCAAATTTGTTTCTTTAAAAACTCCTAAAGTAGCATCTCTCACCTTTAAAAAAACAGTGCGGATTTCGCAAGTCTGTTCGTCGTGGCAAGAGTCACAGGGCTGATAATAGTTAAGACTGACACATGGCATCATAGCAATAGGTCCATCCATTACTCTAATTACTTCCATTAGATTAATCTCAGCAGGGTCTTGAGCTAATAGATAACCTCCGTTTCGGCCTCGTTTGCTCACCAAAAATTGATTATTTTTTAAATCTCTCAGAATTGCTTCTAAAAACTTATGCGGAATATTCTCCGCCTCTGATATTTCAGTGGAAAAGATCCCTCTTTCCAATTTTCTATTTTTGGTAATATAAATTAATGCCTTTATGGCGTATTTACACCTTTTAGATAACATTCTTTCTAACTTTCAATAAAATAAACTGAATACACGGGCTATTGTTACGTGCATCTAACAATATAATTCTTTATCGACAAAGAAACTAATTACATCCTAGTTTTGTTGGAGAATTCACTAAAATTAGAAACTATTTTTTGATAAACTTAGTTACTGAGTTTACTTTTTCGCCTTTAACTTGTAAAAAATAGATTCCGCTTTCGAGTTTCGAAATATCTAAAGATGAGTTATTTATTAGATTATAACTATTTATTTTACCCGTAAAATCAATAATAGAGACTACGCTTCCTTGAGGCAGTGGGTTTCGGAAATTTATATTTTCAGAAACAGGATTAGGGTATATTTCTAAGGGTAAATCTACCTCTAAGGCTTCATTGCTTGTTGCTAAACTTTCATTTCCAACCAAGGTTGCACGAACGGTTTTCAACATATATCTCATTACCTCAACTTGGTCTTTCGTAAACATCAATTGGCATACTTCGTCCGAATAACTCATGAAGTTTTCTGACATATCTGTAAATTCACCACAAGGAACAATGCTATGATTACAAGAAAAAATACTATTGTTCAGAGAAGTTATAGGAGTATCATCTAATCCATCGTCCCCGCAATCACTACCTGACGAATTTCCAAATGTATGAACCAATCCTAAATAATGCCCTATTTCGTGCGTCAGCGAATGCCCACGAACATCTCTATAAAATTCGCCAATAATAGGTAAATAATATCGCCCAATATATTTTCTGTCTATGACAACACCATCCAATTGTTCGTCTAAGATTAAATCCCCCATATCGTCCTTGACCAGTGGATTAGCATATCCAGCGACATTACCAACGTTTAGAAAATCATTCGTAAAATTACAAACCCAAATATTCAGAAAATGGTGTGGAGACAATGCAGGGCTTCCGCCGTGCTGTTCTAATTTAATTTTATTAACATCATCAAATATTCCTGAAAAAGGAGCTTCAATTCGCTCGTCAAAATTTTTCCTGATAATTTTATGGATAACAAATTTTATTTTGGAAATTCCTTTTACGTCTTCAAAATCTTCACGAATACTTCTTTCGCTTTCTGCCCCTCCATTAAAATCTTTATTCAGAATACCCACTTGAAGTTGTAAAACACTGTCCGTTACTTTTTCGTCACCTGAAGGCTCTAAAATGTGGAATACAATTGGAATGGTAAGTGAATCATCATTTCTGGATTCTGCAAATACATTAGTGAATGCCTCCTCATAAAACGGTTGCATTACTTCAACATCAGTTCCCGATACATGTTGACCGAAAATAGTTTGACTAGATAAGAATAATAATATCTGAAGGATTTTCTTCATTCAATAAATCGTAATTGTATTTGCTTACTAACTAAACAATCAAATACGTTAAATCATTCCCTAAAAATCAATCTTTTCGAAAGAAGAAAATACCTTTTTAAATATCGAATTAGCATTGTTACTCTACACTTACGACAAACAAGTCACATTATAAATTAGGCTCACATTTTAACTAAAATTATAGGGTAGAAAAAATAAAATAAAAAAAGGGCCGTAACGATAATTTCGTTACGACCCTAAGTATATTTTTCAGTAAATGCGAATTAGATAATCAACATCGCATCTCCATAAGAATAAAATCTATATTTCTCTTTCACCGCTTCGTTGTATGCATCTAAAACCAATTCCGTATCCATAAAAGCAGAAACCATGATGACTAAACTACTTTTCGGTAAGTGAAAATTAGTAATCATAGAATTGGCAATATTAAAGTCGTAAGGAGGATAAATAAACAAATTCGTCCAACCTTCAGAAGCTTTTAGCTTTCCTTCTGCCGAAACCGCAGACTCAATAGAACGCATTGATGTTGTTCCTACCGCACAGATTTTTCTTTTTTCATCCATTGCTTTATTAACAATACTCGCTGCTTTTTCAGTGATTTTGTAGTATTCAGCATCCATTTTATGCTTGCTCAAATCTTCTACTTCGATATTTCTGAATGTTCCCAAACCGATATGGAGTGTTAATTCCGCAAAATCAACGCCTTTAAGCTCTAACCTTTTCAATAATTCGTCAGAGAAATGTAGTCCTGCGGTAGGTGCTGCAACAGCCCCAACTTCTTTTGCATAAACCGTTTGATATCTTTGTCTATCTATTTCTTCAACTTCTCTGTCAATATATTTAGGCAACGGAGTGCTTCCTAATTTTGAAAGTTCATTTAAAAACTCTTCGTTTGTTCCTTCAAAAAGGAAACGGATTGTACGTCCACGCGAAGTCGTATTGTCCACTACTTCTGCAATAAGAATTTCATTTCCTGCTTCATCACAAAAATATAGTTTGTTACCGACTCTAATTTTACGAGCAGGGTCAACCAATACATCCCAAAGTCTAGATTCAGGATTCAATTCACGAAGCATAAATACTTCAATCTTGGCACCTGTTTTTTCTTTTTCGCCAAACAAACGTGCAGGAAAAACTTTAGTATTATTACGTATTAAGACGTCTTTCTCATCGAAATAATCTAAAATATCTTTAAAAACTTTATGTTCGATTTTACCTGTATCTTTATGTACTACCATTAGTCTAGACTCATGTCTATTATCCACTGGATATTGAGCAATGGCATCTTTTGGCAATTCGAAATCGAAGTTAGAAAGTTTTGTTCTCATATTAATTAATGGTGTTTAATTTATTTTTGGAATCGCGAAATTACAATTTTTTTCTATTTATTACCAAAATAATATTCATGGCTGATATTTGCATAACCATTTATTGGGTAAGATGGTTCAAAAGTGCGAAATATTAAAACTATGAATCTGTAATATTTCATTCTTGAAGTATAAGCCCCCTAATATCATTCCTCTTAAAAAATCAGGTTCTCACCATACTAACTTATACTCGGAATTAATACAACTTCTTCGGTATCTTCTTCATAGTTTACGCCATCAACCTTGAAACCAAATAAATTGAAAAAATCGTTGCGGTATCCCTCCAAATCGCCTATTTGAGATAAGGAATCGGTATCTGCTGCCTTCCACAATTTTGATACTTCATCCTGAATATCGGCTCTCATTTCCCAATCATCCACACGAATTCTACCTTCGGTATCGGTCAGTGTTTCGCTAGCAAATAAGCGGTCTGCGTAAAGACGTTGAATCTGCTCTATGCAGCCTTCATGAACATTATTTTCTTTCATTACTTTGTACAACAACGAAATATATAATGGAATGACAGGAATCGCAGAACTTGACTGCGTAACTAAGGCTTTATTTACAGAAACAAATGCCTGTCCATCTATATTTTTGAGTGTATCAGAGATTTCAAAAGCCGTTTTTTCCAAATCATTTTTTGCCATTCCTATCGTACCTTTACGATATACGGCTTCCGTAATTTCAGGCCCAATATATGAATAGGCAACCGTTTTAAAATTAGTAGCTAATACGCCTGCATTTTTTAGTTTTGTAATCCACATTTTCCAATCTTCGCCGCCCATTACTGCAATTGTATTTGCAATATCTTCGTCAGAACAAGGGTCTATGCTCACCGGTTTAACAACTCCTGTATGAAAATCTACGGTTTTGTCAGTAAAAGTATTTCCGATAGGTTTCAGAGTAGATTTGTGGCGGATGCCTGTCTCTGGATGCGTGCGGGCAGGCGAAGCCAAACTATAAATCACTAAATCTATTTGCTCTAAATCTTCTTTGATTAACTGAATGGTCTCCTCTTTAATTTCATTAGAAAAGGCATCTCCGTTAATACTTTTGGCATATAAACCTGCGTGATTAGCTTCTTTTTCAAAAGCTGCCGAGTTATACCAACCTGCCGAAGCTGTTTTTCCTTTAGCGGGCGGTTTCTCAAAAAAAACGCCTATTGTAGCCGCATCACTACCAAAAGCACTTGTTATTCTTGAAGCCAAACCAAAACCAGTAGAAGCTCCGATTACAAGTACCTTTTTAGCTCCTTCTATTTTACCTTTTGATTGGATATAGTTAATTTGATTTTTCACATTTTGAGCACATCCCGTTGGGTGCGAGGTAATGCAAATAAATCCTCTTGTTCGTGGTTCTATAATCATCGTTAAATGTTTTTTTTAGAAAACGTAATGCCAATTAATCCTTGATACGACTCAATGCCAAACTATTTATCATCCATCTAGGTAAACTCTTCTTAGGGTCTCTACCTTTTAGTTTCATATTCCAACCCAATTTTTTGATAATTGGCAATTTATGAGCCTCGACAAATTCGATTAAAGTACCGTCAGGGTCTTCGATGTATGCAAAACGCCCAGCGGTTTCTCCCATTTCGAAGCCATCAGCACTATCTGTTGTAAATGGAAACCCTTTGCTTTCTACCTCGTTTTTCAATAAATCCATTCCAACTACATCAAAACACATATGAATATAGCCCAACTCTCCCCAAATACGGTTTTCGTATATCTTTCGACCAGAATCTTCAATCAACTGAACCAATTCGATTTGAGAAGGTCCCATTAATGGACTGAAAGGTCCTGTTCTTGGCTTGCTGTGTTTTAATAAAATTCTTCTAAACTTTCTATCTCCTCCAGGCAAAGCCTTGAAATCTTCAAAAACATCGGTTTTATCAAAAACAACTTCATCATATTCTAATATATCAGCATACACTTTCAATGCTTTGTCGATATCTGAAACACCAATTACACCACCATAAACGCCACCTGTTAACGATTTTTGATTCTTATAATTAACGGCTTCTTGAACCACTTCAAAAATATTTCCATAAGGGTCTTCAATATAGTAATGCGGTAAACCATTAGGAGCAATATTCAATTTTCCTTTCAAATTCAATCCACGGTCTTTATGGGTTTGATACGCTTTCTGAACGTCTCTACATTTCATTTTTGTAATGTAAATACCGTAATCTCCTAATCGCACATCAAATGTAGGTGCTTGAGGTTCAAAACCTTTATGTTGCCAGATTTCGAATCCACCTCCGCCTTCCATATTCATTGCCAAGGCAGCATGTTTTTCTCTAGGTTTGCCATCAGTGTGTGGCAACATCATTTCCGCAGGCGAATGGTCTTCAAAGACATTAATATCCATACCAAAATGTTTTCGATACCAATTCCATGCTGTTTTTACGTCGGTTACCCCAATTCCCATTTGTTGTACTCCGCAGATTGTTTTTTTCATGATGTTAATTCTCTATTTATTGTCAATGTTTTTTACTAATCGAAAGAACAAAAATGGCAAAAATCTTCGTATATATACCATCAAAAGTTCTTTTCTTCCTATCAGAATATCTCTTTTACCTTTTTGGGCTGCCGCAATTATTTGTTTTGCACAAATTTCTACAGGCATACCGTTCGCTTGTCCAGGGTCTAATTGTCCATGCTTAGTGCCATCCCCTCGCAACGCATTATAAGAAATATCGGTTTTAACTCTCCCCGGAGAAACAATCATTACCTTAATCCCCAAATCTTCTACTTCTGCCCGTAATGCCTCAAAATATCCCTGAATAGCGTGTTTAGATGCTGAATAAGCGGTTCGTAATGGAAAACCAAATTTTCCAACTACGCTACTGATTGCTATTATTTGCCCCTCTCCTCTTTTCAACATTTCTGGCAAAACAGCTTTCGTAAATGCTATTTTACTAAAAAAATTGAGTTCCATTATTTTTCTGTCATTTTCAATAGGCGTTTCCTTGGCAGCAGAACGTTGGCTCATTCCTGCATTATTTACCAAAATATCTATTTGAGTATGTTTTTTCAAAACTCGTTCAACTGTTTTGGGTATTTCACCTACATCAAACAAATCCATCGGAACAACGGTACAAGTAGCTCCTTTTTGTTCACATTCTGTTTTTAATTGGTTTAATTTTTCTTCGTTTCTGGCAGTCAAGATGAGATGAGTTTTAGGACTTGCCCATTCCAACGCCAATGCTTTTCCTATTCCTGAAGATGCTCCTGTAATCCAAATCGTTTTAGTATTCATAATTTATGATTGATTGGCAGTTGTACTGGTTTTCTTTTTGAAATCGAATATTTCACCCATGTTATAGCATGTTCTGCAACGGGCTTCGTATTCTTGTTTTTCTCCCAACATCACAGTATCATTATTCGTTGTCAGACGGTAAGAATGAGTTGCTAAATTTCCACAATGGTGACAAATAGCATGTACCTTAGTAATATATTCGCTTACGGCTAATAGATGAGGAATCGGTCCAAATGGTTTTCCTTTAAAATCCATATCTAAACCTGCGACAATTACACGAATACCTCGATGTGCCAATTCTTGACAAACTTCAGGTAAATCATTGTCAAAAAACTGAGCCTCATCTATTCCCAATACATCTGTTGTATCATCTACTTGGTCAAAAATAGCATTTGATGACTGAACAGGTATGGAATGAATATGATTTTGATTATGCGAAACCACATCTTCTTCGTGATAGCGGGTATCGACACTTGGTTTTACGGTTACAATATTGAGTTGAGCAATTTCTGCTCTTTTGGTTCTACGTATCAGTTCTTCTGTTTTTCCAGAAAACATTGAGCCACAAATGACTTCAATCCACCCTTTGCGTTGCCCCTTAAAATGTGGTTCTAAGAACATTCAATTATTTTTATGATGATTGTTGTAATTATTTTGTTGTCGCAAGGTACGAAATTTCATAAAAACCAAATAACTAAAACAGACCGTAGTATT
>CALAJP010000026.1 GCA_937922815.1 uncultured Saprospiraceae bacterium | reverse complement strand
ATAAATGGATTCATTATGAAAATATAGAGTCACAAGAGCAATTAGAACAGCAATTAGAGTATATTTTAAATAATTTTGGCACTGAATATACCATCAATTTCAAAGAACAAAAAATGTCGAATCTTTTTGTCTAGGTACTTATTATTACGAATTGGATTGTATGAGAGAAAAAACAGGAATTTTTATTTCAATCAAGGAAAGCACGGAATCTAATACCCATAGGTATTAAGATGAGTACTTGACGAAGAGTGAAGTAAAAAGAACATTTTTAATCCATATCAATTCATTCGTGATAATGTCTAATATACTGATTATTAGTTTTATTACCTCTATATTTTAATATTCAATTTTCTATTTGATTTTGATTAAAGGAGAGGAGTAGGAGTGCCTATTTTGATAACTCTGATTTATTTCCTTAAATACCTGTTTGATAGCCTTTTTTTCGTAATAAGTAATTTACTCTTATTGACAATTCTCGTTCTATGTGTTTTGAACTTTCATATAGAGTGACAAAAGCGAAGATTGTAATAAAAAAAGTTAAGCCGAGTAGTATTAATGAAGTTATCTTTAGATACTCTATTGTTATCTCATTCGGACTTAAAATAATAGGTAATAAAGGTAACAACAGATAGGCTATGAAAGTGGGAAAAAACCAATTTTTATATTTGCTCTTTATTTGAATCGTATTTTTACTTTCTAAGTATTTGAAATGATGTATTTGTCTTGGAGTTATTCTGTCTCTTGGGATTACAAAAATGACTTGATTTTTATCAATAATACTATCTACATAGAATTCTTCCTCGCTTTTAAAATAATTTTCATCGTTCATTTTATTTATCAAGTCATTTAAACTTAAGTAGTTCATCAAAAATAAATGTATTTAACTTTATACTTAAAAGTATTGAAATATTGAGTTAATAAGTGCATTTTAAGTATACTTAATTTAGTTGGGTTACTTAACCCTTTTAAATCTGCTTTAAATTCTCTTTTCCTTGAAAATAACTTCATACATAGAACGATTTTTTCTCATTTAATGACAGCCAACTTACATCCCTACAAATTAACAAAAAAGAACTCTACTTCAAAGTAGTGGAATACCGACTATTTTCTTTTTAGCATATTTATTAATTCAGTTTCTGTTTTCTTTACGGCAATAAAATTAGGCCCTAAGAAATCTTCATATTTGAAATCGTATTTTCTAAACTCGACTGTTTTTGGGAAAATTTTACCAATTAGATAACCTCTACTTTCAAAAAAATTATAATAGTCTATCAGTAGTTTTTTTGTCGAAATGTTTATATATCCATACTCGAATTGGATGACTTTTATTTTTCTTTTTTGAATTTGTTCTTCAAAGCCCAAGAGCACATCATATTCTACGCCTTCTACATCAATTTTTAGTAAGTCAATCATTTCGATTTGGTGCTCACCGATAAAATCATCTCCTTTTGTTAGTTCTATGGTTTGTTTTTGGTTCGAATCGTAAGATAAACCTTGAATATCTACCAAAGAAGAATGCGTGTCGCCAGTGAAAATATTTATTTCTTTATTACAGATTTCACTGTAAAGCCCTTTGTTAATCGGAGTGATATTATTAATACCTTTTACGTTCTTTTTTAATTTTTCGAATGTGCTTTTTACAGGTTCGAATGAATAGATTCGTACATCGGGCATCAATTGATTAATTAGCAATGAATATTTCCCAACATTTGCCCCGCCATCAATGATAACTGACGGATTTAGTTTTGATATTTTTTTTAAAACAGTTAACTCACCGTTACTATATAAATCATGATTTCTATTTTCATAAAACCTATTCAAAGCCCTTCCGAAACCTGCAAGAATTTTAAATATACTATTGTGTGAGTTTCTTTTGAAAAACCTTTTCGCTTGTAGCATAGTTATTTTTTGTCCTTGATAACATACTTAATATCATCACAAATTAATAAAAGTAAACCATTTCCTCTAAAAAATACAGCAGTATAAAAGTCAGCGAATTATAATTTTAACATATTTTTAGTTGTTGAGGCAAAATATCGAGCAAACAGAATTCGTATTATAGGGGAAGGTGATGATTACAATTTTGGTTCGAAATTACTCATTGGTTATAGGAAATAATTAATAAAAAAATAGAAGTGAAAAGAAGGGTAGGGAGGAGAATTACGGACCAAGATTTGTGTTTGCTTTTCGTTTTCTATAACAACCAAAAACAAAAGAAAACTCATAAACGGATTACAAAAAAGCCACAACTCGATTGAATTGTGGCTTTACTATTTTTGTAAAAAAGAATACTATTCTTCTTCAGAATTTACTTCATCTTCTTCTTGCTCAAAATCTCTTATCGCAGCAACATCAGCAATTTTATCCTTTTTCAAACGGATAATTTTGACTCCTTGCGTAGCACGTCCTGTAATAGAAATATCTTCCGCTTTGATTCTAATGGTAACACCGTTTAGTGTCGTAATCATTACATCATCATCTTGCATAACAGCTTTGACGGCAACAACTTCACCGGTTTTTTCGGTAACTTGTTGTGTTTTTACCCCTTTACCACCTCTTGAAGTGATTCGGTAATCTTCCAAGTTGGTACGTTTTCCATACCCATTTTCAGAAATAACCATAATGGTTGGGTTTTCCCATTCCAAATTAACACAAACCATCCCAACTACCTCATTGGTATCATGATTGGTAATGCTAATTCCTCTAACTCCTGCTGCCGAACGTCCCATAGAACGAACATGAGATTCATTAAATCGAATCGCTCTACCAGATTTAACGGCTAATAAAATTTCGTTTTTACCGTTGGTCAATTTCGCTTCCAACAACATATCGCCTTCGTGGATAGTGATGGCTTGAATACCGTTACTTCTTGGTCTTGAGAATGCCTCCATTGGCGTTTTCTTAACCTGTCCTCTTTTGGTACAGAACATGATGTAATGGTTGTCCAAAAACTCAGTATCTTCCAAATCCTCGATATTGATATAAGCTTTCACTTTATCATCTTTAGGAATATTCAATAAGTTTTGGATTACTCGACCACTTGACGCTTTAGATGCCTCTGGAATTTCGTAAACTTTCAACCAGTGACACTTTCCTTGTTCTGTGAAAAGAAGCAAAGTATTGTGCGTATTGGCAATGAACAAATGTTCGATAAAGTCTTTATCTCTTGTTTTTGCTCCTTTGCTACCTGTTCCCCCTCTGTTTTGAGAACGGAATTCGGTAAGTGGCGTACGTTTGATATATCCCAAATGAGAAATAGTAATAACTACATCTTCGGAAGCAATCATATCTTTGATGCTAATTTCTCCGTCAGAATAGCTAATTTCTGTTCTTCTTTCGTCTCCGAATTTTTCTTTAATCTCGTTACACTCATCTTTGATGATGCCTCTTTGAAGACCTTCGTCAGCAAGAATAGAACGGAAGTGATTGATTTTAGTAAGCAATTCGTCATATTCGCCCTGAATCTTATCTCTTTCTAATCCCGTCAAACGTTGAAGACGCATTTCAAGAATAGCCTTAGCCTGAACTTCTGTCAAGATATCACCTTCTGGAAGAGGAGCATCTTTCGAAGGAGTATCATCAATCAAGGTTTTGAATTGTGACCAGAATTTATCTAAATCATCAATGAATTTACCTTTTTGTAAACCTTCTTTCGCTACATCTGGATTAGGAGAAGAACGAATCAAGTCAATTACGGCATCAATATAATCTAATGCTACCAATAAACTGACTAAGATATGTGCTCTACTTAGGGCTTTATCTAAATCAAATTGCGTCCTACGAACGATAACTTCCAATCTGAATTTGATAAATTCTTGTAGAATATCTTTGACATTCAGTGTCTGTGGTCTACCATTTACTAAGGCAACATTATTTACACCGTATGAGCTTTGTAGTGGCGAGTATTTATATATTTTACTCAATACCACCGATGCCATAGCATCTCTTTTCACCTCAACGACAATTCTTAATCCTTTTCTATCCGATTCGTCTCTGATGTCAGAAATACCAACGATTTTTTCATCATTAACTAGTTCTGCAATCTTAACAACCAAAGAAGCCTTATTGACTTGGTAAGGAATTTCAGAGATAATAATACGTTCTCTACCTGTGCTCAACGTCTCAATATCAGCCTTTCCACGAACAACAATTCTACCTCTACCCGTTTGTAGGGCATCTTTTACACCTTTATAACCATAGATAATTCCTCCAGTAGGAAAATCGGGAGCTTTGATAAACTCAGCCAATTCATCTACTGTAATATCAGGGTTATCTACCATCGCAACTGTTCCGTTTAGTACCTCAGTAAGGTTATGTGGAAGCATATTTGTTGCCATACCTACAGCGATACCCGAAGCACCGTTAATTAGTAAGTTTGGTAATTTGGAAGGAAGAACGGTAGGTTCTTTGGTTGTATCATCAAAATTTAGACGATAGTCAACCGTATTTTTATTTATATCAGCAAGTAATTCTTCACTAATTTTGTCCAATTTAGCCTCGGTATATCTCATGGCAGCAGGGCTATCGCCATCCATTGAACCAAAGTTTCCTTGGCCTTCTACCAGTGGGTATCTCAAAGACCAGTCTTGAGCCATACGTACCATAGCAGCATAAACGGATTGATCACCATGTGGGTGATATTTACCGAGTACCTCCCCGACAATTCTGGCAGACTTTTTAGCTGATTTATTATAATGAAGTCCAAGGTCTTGCATTCCATATAGAACTCTTCTATGAACGGGTTTCAATCCATCTCTAACATCGGGCAACGCTCGAGATACGATCACCGACATAGAATAATCTATATAGGCTGATTTCATTTCTTCCTCTAATCTTATGGGTATAATTCGATCTGAAGGAGCCATATTTTTTATATTAAAATTTTGTTTAAAACGAATCGGCGAATATACACTTTTTTCTTGCTATTACCAATTCTTGATTGTATAATTAGTCGCTTTCAAAAACCAAGAAAACCCTCCTAAATTTCTTTAGAAAGGTATCTTGTTTCGTTTTGTCTTAATTTGTTTATAGTCAATAAATTAACTAGGCACTACACATGATACAGTCAGGGTCGTCTAAGCTACAAGCTTTTACCTGATCAAGTTCGCTTTGTGAAGGTGCATTAGCTACACTTGTTGCTTTGTTTTGAGCAACAGCAGCCACTGGTTTTTGAACCTGCTTTTGTTTCTTTGTTCTCAAGTTCTCATCAATCGTAAATTTAATAGGATCTACGGCTGCTTTCGTTCTCAAGTAATACATTCCTGTTTTTAATCCTGCTTTCCAAGCATAGAAATGCATTGAAGATAATTTTTTGAAATTCGGATTCTCAACAAACAAATTCAAACTCTGACTTTGACAAACAAAAGCTCCTCTATCTGCTGACATATCAATAACCACTTTTTGGCTAATTTCGTAAGCTGTTTTGTAAAGTGCTTTTATTTCGACAGGAATTTCTGGAATATGTTGAATCGATCCATTGGCAGCAATAATTTGTTGTTTCATATCATCGTCCCAAAGTCCTAATTGAATAAGGTCTTTTAACATATGTTTATTGACAACAATAAATTCACCAGACAAGGTTCTACGGGTATAAATATTAGAAGTATAAGGCTCGAAACATTCGTTATTCCCTAATATTTGAGAAGTAGATGCCGTTGGCATTGGGGCAACCAATAAACTATTTCTCAATCCACTTTCTTTGATATTCGCTTTTAAACCAGCCCAATCCCATCGGTCAGACGGTTTTACGCCCCACATATCAAACTGTAATTCTCCTTTACTAGCTGGAGAACCTTCATAAGTAGAATATGCTCCATCTACTTGAGCTATTTCGTTAGATGCCGTTAAAGCTGCAAAATAAATCGTTTCGAAAATATCTTTGTTTAATTGTCTTGCTTCAGGGCTATCAAATGGATGACGCATCAAAATAAACGCATCTGCCAATCCTTGAACACCTAATCCAATTGGTCTGTGTCTCATGTTCGAGTTTTCAGCCTCTTGAATAGGGTAGTAGTTAACATCAATTACCTTATTTAGGTTTTTGGTTACTACTTTTGTTACTTCAAATAAACGTTGGAAATCAAACTTTCCATCGATTACGTATTTAGGCAAAGCCAATGATGCTAAGTTACAAACAGCTACCTCGTCTTTAGACGTGTATTCCATAATCTCTGTACAAAGATTACTAGATTTAATAGTACCTAAATTCTTTTGATTAGATTTTCTATTAGCAGCATCTTTATATAAAATATAAGGAGTACCTGTTTCTACTTGAGATTCTAAGATTTCAAACCATAAATCTTGTGCTTTGATTTGCTCTCTATATTTCCCTTCTTGTTCATATTTGTGATAAAGAGCCTCAAATTCTCCACCATAAGCATCACTTAGTCCTGGACATTCATTAGGACAGAAAAGCGACCACATTCCGTCATTCATCACTCTATCCATGAATAAATCAGAAATCCAAAGGGCATAGAACAAATCTCTTGCTCTCATTTCTTCGGCACCGTGATTTTTCTTTAATTCCAAGAAGTTTTTGATGTCAGCGTGCCAAGGTTCTAGATAAATGGCAAAAGCACCTTTTCTTTTTCCACCACCTTGATCTACATATCTTGCCGTATCGTTGAATACTTTCAACATCGGAACAATACCGTTTGAAGTTCCGCCTGTTCCTTTAATATAGCTTCCTTTTGCTCTAACATTATGCGTGCTAAGTCCAATTCCACCAGCGGATTGAGAAATTTTTGCACAACGAGTTAATGTTTCGAAGATACCAGAAATACTATCATCAGTCATCGTCAATAAGAAACAAGAAGACAACTGAGGTTTTGGAGTACCAGCATTAAATAATGTTGGAGTCGCATGAATAAACCATTTTTCAGACATCAATTCATAAGTCTCAATCACTTTTTCGATATCACCAGTATGTATTCCTGCTGCCACTCTCATCAACATATGTTGAGGTCGTTCGACAACTTCTTTATCTAACTTTAATAAATATGCTCTTTCTAACGTTTTGAAACCAAAATAATCAAAACTATAATCTCTGTCATAGATGATGGCAGAATCTAAACGATCTTTATTTTCTTTGATAAATTCAAAAACATTTTGGCTAATTAATCCCGCAGGAGCAGCTGTTTTTGGGTCAATATAATTGTAAAGAGATTTACAGGTTTTAAAGAAAGACTTTTGAGTGTTTTTGTGCAAATTAGAAACAGAAATTCGTGCAGCAAGAATAGCATATTCAGGATGAATAGTTGCCATGTTAGCAGCTGTTTCTGCAGCCAAATTATCTAATTCTGTTGTGGTAACACCATCGTAAAGTCCTAAAATTACTTTTTTAGCAATTTCGATAGGATCGATGTGATCCGAGTCTAAACCGTAGCAAAGCTTTTTTACTCTTGCCGTGATTTTGTCGAAACTGACACTTTCTTTTTTGCCACTTCTCTTAATTACAAACATATTTTATAGATTTTCTTGGTTTATATTGTATCGTTATAATCTTTTTATAGGCACAAAAATTCCTAACTCACTTGAGGTGAGGAGTCCTGTTTTGTCTTGATTTTTCGTTAAGTTAGATGATTTTAGAAGTCATCATCAATAGAGAAAACTTGATTTTCTCGCTGTTGCATAACCCCCGCTTTTTGGTAATCACCAACACGTTTTTCAAAGAAATTGGTTTTACCTTGTAATGAAATCATTTCCATCCACGGGAATGGATTTTCTGCATTGAATATTTTTTCACATTTTAGCGAAACTAATAATCTATCTGCTACAAATTCGATGTATTGGCACATCAATTCTGCATTCATTCCGATAAGTTTTACAGGAATGGCATCAGAAACAAATTCTTTTTCGATAGTTACAGCATCTGCGATGATTTTAGTCACAGTTTCTTTGCTCAATTGGTTTTGAACATGTTCGTTGTATATATGACAAGCAAAATCACAGTGCATTCCTTCATCTCTCGAAATCAATTCGTTAGAGAAACTTAAACCTGGCATTAAACCACGTTTTTTAAGCCAAAATATTGAACAGAATGAACCAGAGAAAAATATTCCTTCAACGGCAGCAAATGCAATTAACCTTTCTTGGAATGAACCGTTGTCAATCCAACGCATAGCCCAATCTGCTTTCTTACGAACGCATTCTAAGTTATCGATAGCATTGAAAAGGTAGTCTTTTTCCTTATTATCTTTGATATAAGTATCAATTAGAAGAGAGTATGTTTCAGAATGAATGTTTTCCATCATGATTTGAAAACCATAGAAAAACTTTGCTTCTGTATATTGCACTTCACTAACGAAGTTTTCTGCTAAATTTTCGTTTACAATCCCATCAGATGCTGCAAAGAAAGCCAACACATGTTTGATGAAATATTGCTCGTCAGAGGTAAGTGTTTTCCAGTCCGTAAGGTCTTGAGACAAGTCAATTTCTTCGGCTGTCCAAAAACAAGCCTGAGATTTTTTATACCATTGCCAAATATCGTCAAATTGTATTGGGAACAATACAAATCGGTTTGGATTTTCCTTTAATATGGGCTCATTGATAGCTGTCATAGCAGATTTTTTTCTTGTAAAGTATTGAGTTATTTGTTTTTTCATTTTCCAAGGAAAACGAAATTTTGGTTGTAATTTTTGTTTCGATTTATTATTCTCTGCCTGCTCTTAGTTTTGTTTTCGTTTGATACTTCAAATATACTCGGAAAACCTGAAAAATGTTGGCGTATTTTATTAACACTATGTGAGTAACTTTCGTAAGTTATTGATTATTATGTTTTTATAGTTTTAAAAACTTTTACAAACAGTGTTCGCTAGACTGTTTATAAAAAATGAATTTTGTAATCAAAATATTTACATTTGTTTCTAACCTCCGTATTTTTCAATGACTTAAAGCATCAATTGTCGTAAAAAAGTTGTTTTGTTTTCAATTAAAACTAAAGTAAAAGATAACGGTTGCCAGGCACAGGTTTTAATACGCCCTTAAATTCTAAGGCCAAAGCAATACTTGCAATTTCGCTAGTTCTTTTTTGAAGTTTATTGGCTAAATTATCAATACTAAGGTTTTGGTTATTTTTTAGTAATGAAATCATATTTTTTTCGTTTTCAGATAATTCTAAAAACAATTCTCCTTGTTGTTTGTGGACGGGATGCTTCATTTCGTTCCACCTCATGATGTAGGCAATATCCTCTGCACTAGAAATTAATTGTGCTTGATGAGATTTGATAAGGTGATTGCAGCCTGCAGCATTTTCATCGGAAGGTCTTCCTGGTACGGCAAAAACATCTTTGTTATAATCATTGGCATATTTACAAGTTATCAAAGAGCCTCCACTTTTCGGGCTTTCTACGACTACTATGGCATCTGATAAGGCCGCAACTATTCGGTTTCGAGCAGGAAAACGTTCGGCTAATGGCTTATCATCGAAAGCAAATTCGGTAAGTACAGCACCATCTTCGAGCATTTCGTAAGCTGTTTTTCGATGTGCACTAGGGTAAATCATTCCCAATCCGTGACCACATACACCAATCGTAGGTATGCCTAATTCGACAGATTTTCTATGAGAGGCAATATCAATTCCGTAGGCTAGTCCACTGATAATATTTACATGATAGTTTTGTAAATCTTCAACGAGTTGTTCTGTGAAATGGATGCCTTGATGAGAGGCTTTTCGAGTTCCGATAATCCCAACAGAACGGTTCATGTTTAAGTTTGCGTTACCTTTATAGTATAGTAATAATGGAGTATTGTTGAAATTGTTTAACCGTTGGGGGTATTCTTCATCTTCAAAATAGGCAACAGAAACATCATTTTTATCTATGTGGGTCAATTCTTGGTCTGCAAGATGAAATGCTTTCTCTTTATGCTGTTTCAATGATTTGGTAACAGTAGGAGTAAGGTTTAAGGCTTCAATTTCTTTGTGTGATAATTCAAATATTTCTTCAATAGAGCCAATTTTCTCAATAAGCATTCTACCTATATTAGAACCAATATAAGGTAGTTTTGTGAATGCAATTTTAGAAAATAAATTATCCGTCATTAACTAAAAAAATAGATTAAGTATTGTTTCGAAGCAATGCAAAATAAAGAATTGATTGCTTAAAAACCAATTTTTTGACATATAATTATTCTGTAATTCTTGAGTATTAACTTATCCTTGATGTATCTTTGTTATATCAAATTATAAATAACAAAATTGTTCTTCTTTTAACTGTTTGGTTATTATAGGAAAAACGGTTTTGTATTTTTAAAACCAATTTTTAACGACTTTATTCATTTTTCAATGTCAGTAAAAAAAACAAATAGCTCTAAATTAGAATATATAATAATTTTCGTTTTTATTTCAAGTTTTACGATTTGGGGAATTTCAAAATGTCGCTCCACTAAAAGGGATTATGAATTGGAATCTGTGCAAACTCAATTAGAAGAATTAAAAACTAAACAAAATAGTCTCGAGAATAATGTTGTTGCTACAGAACCCGCGCAGTCTATGGAATCGCCGACTACAAACCCTCCTGCTCCGACGATAATAAACGAACCTACTACATCAGGAGATAGAGTGTCTAATTTGCCCGCACCAAAACCAAGGAATGTTAGTCAATCATCTACTACAGGTTCGAGTGTTTTGTATGTTACCATAGATAATCTAAACATGAGAGAACAGCCTATATTAAATGCTCCAATTGTAGCTAAATTGAGACTGTTTGAAGCGGTAAATTATTTGGGAGAAACTACCGAAAAAGTAGATGCTATTAATTTAGGAAAAGGAGTTTCGAAAGACCCTTGGGTGAAAATTCAAACGAACACAGGAAAACAAGGTTGGGTTTTCGGTGCAGGGGTACATATTTATAAGAAAAAGAATCCTTTGGTAAAGTAACTTCAAGGTTTAAATAAAAGGAAGTTGAATAAAAAATAATCAAATTATAATTTTCTACGTTATACTTTCTGAGAATACGGTATGTAATAAATAGCGTATTCTGATTTTATGTACAATAAACTTAACCAAAAACTTTAAATTACCAAATATGCGAAAATTCATTTTCTCGATTTTCTTACTCATTTTGGGCTTTTCTGCTCATGCCTCGTATATCCTAATCCCGATGGATGAAGAACAAAAAGACCATTTAAAAGCTTATGGTGTTACATTTTGGGTGGTTTCTTTAGAACAAGAAGCTTATTGGTTACTAAATTATAAAGGAGGGAGTTTTGCTTTTAAGCATACAGCGGCATTTGAAAAAGAGTGTTTAACCAGAAATGTTTCCTATAAAGTAATTCCTGATGGACAGTTTGCCCAGATTCGTAAAGAAATTGCTAATCCTGAAAAAAATATGGAGACTATAAAATTAGAGGTTACGCCCAAAATCGCTGTTTATACTCCTGATTTTAATGCAAGAGGAGAAAAAATTCAGCCTTGGGACGATGCAGTGACGATGGTGTTGACTTATGCAGAAATTCCTTACGAAACCATCTATGATAGGGAAGTAATAGGCGATAAATTGGCTGAATATGATTGGTTGCATTTACACCATGAAGATTTTACGGGACAGTATGGAAAATTCTTTAAATCTTATGGCTCGCAACCTTGGTACAAGGAGAGTGTTCGTAGAATGGAAGAATTGGCTACAGAATTAGGGTATAAAAAAGTATCTCAATTGAAATTGGCAGTAGTAAAAAAGATTAAGGAATTTGTAGTGGGTGGGGGATTTATGTTTGCAATGTGTTCGGCTACTGATACTTATGATATTGCATTAGCTGCCGAAGGCCATGATATTTGTGCTGATATATATGATGGCGACCCCGCAGATCCTTATGCACAACAAAAGTTAGATTTTTCAAAAACATTCGCTTTTAAGGATTTTACTTTAGAGAAAAGCCCTTTGAAATACGAATATTCAAGTATAGACAATACGCTGACAAGAAACATTAAAGCAGAGCAAGATTATTTTACACTGTTTGATTTTTCGGCTAAATGGGATCCCATCCCAACGATGTTAACGCAAAACCATACAACAACAATAAAAGGTTTTATGGGGCAAACAACGGCTTATGCGAATGAAAACTTGAAATCGAATGTGGTTATTTTGGGTGAAAACAAACCAGGGAATGAAACAAGATATATCCACGCTCCCGTAGGTAAAGGGTTTTTCTCTTTTTATGGTGGTCATGACCCTGAAGATTATCGTCATTTTGTGAATGATCCAGAAACAGATTTGAGTTTGCATCCGAATTCTGCGGGTTATAGACTTATCTTAAATAATATTTTATTTCCTGCGGCAAAGAAAAAGAAGAGAAAAACATAAAAAACGTCTGTACAACACATTTTTCTAATAGCGATAAGCCCACTTGCTGTTTTTTTACAGAAATTTAGTTTTTGGCACGCTACTTGCAGTAAGTTCTAATGTAAGTTTTGGTTAAAGTATTGTAAGATTCGTTTTCATGGGCTCGTTATCGGGCCTTTTTTTATGCCCTAAACCCACTTTTCAACCGAAGAGTTATCTATCCCTAATTGATGGGTTTCATTAACCGTTAATTTAGAAATAGGGTCTATCCATTCAGGAATAATTTCTAAGAGAGGGATAAGTACAAAATTTCTTTCTTTATACAAAGGGTGGGGGATGGTTAACCTTTCAGAATTAACAATTTCATTATCATAGAATATAATATCTATATCAATTTCTCTTTGATACCATTTTTCGCGTAGCTTTCTACCTAATCGAAGTTCAATTTTTTTGAGTTGGGTTAGTAAGAATTGAGGCGAAGAAGTAGATTGTACTACGAGAGCTTGGTTAAGAAAAGCAGGTTGATCGGTAACGCCCCAAGCTTCGGTTTGGTAAATGGAAGATTGGGAAACAATTTCACCTATTTCTTTCCTTATTTCAGCACAAGCGTTTTCAAGGTAAAGAGAACGATTTCCTAAATTAGAACCTATATGTAATACTACTTTCAAGTCTTGGAGTTTATTTAGACTTTATTACGAATGAACTCTTATGGATTAAAAATATTTTTTTCTACTTCACGCTTTGTCAAGTACTCATCTTAATACTTAATGGGACTTAGATTCGGTGCTTTTCTTGATTGAAATAAAAATTCCTATTTTTTCTCTCATACAATCCAATGTGTAATAATATCTATTTGGAATAAAAAATTAGCTTTAAATAAACGAATATCTATAAAATATAGGATTTTTAAAGCAAATAGAAAATATTTGACATTTAATTAAAAATGCAATTATATCGATAATAACACTACGGTATATAATAATTCCCTTATTTTTGTCCGTGAAATAGTTACTGTCGTCTAAATAAAACCAATTAAAAATGCAAGATGATATTATTTTGAAGTTAGAAAAACTTTCTAACCTTAATTTGAGTACCGAATCTCGTGAAAAAATCAAGAACGATTTAAGTAAAATTATTTCTATGATTGATAAAATGAGCGAATTAGATACTTCTAATGTGGAACCATTGACTTATGTTAATGAAGAACCTTATGTTTTGAGAAAAGACAACGTTAGCGATGAGCTATCTGTCGAAGATGCATTAAAGAATGCCCCTCAAAGCAAAAATAACTTCTTTACAGTTCCTAAGGTGGTGAAGGTGTAAATTTTGAATACTTAACCCTTTTCTACTATGAACAATTCGGTCATTGATACCCAAAAATTGAGAAAAGTCTACCAAATGGGAACCATGGAGGTAGCCGCACTCAAAGACATTTCTATTCAGATTGATAAAAATGAATATGTAGCACTTATGGGACCTTCGGGGTCTGGAAAATCTACATTAATGAATGTTTTGGGCTGCTTGGATACACCTTCTGAAGGAAGTTATTTCTTGAACAATCAAGATGTAAGCGAAATGACAGATAGCGAATTGGCAAAAGTGAGAAATAAAGAAATTGGTTTTGTTTTTCAAACCTTTAATTTATTGCCTCGCCTCAGTTCTTTAGAAAATGTAGCACTACCGTTAGTGTATGCGGGTTATTCTCGCTCTCAACGACTCGAAAAAGCACGAAATTGCTTAGAAATGGTAGGCTTGGGAGACAGAGTTAGCCATCGCCCTAATGAACTATCAGGAGGACAGCGGCAGCGGGTTGCTGTTGCCCGAGCATTAATTAACGACCCTGCTATTATTTTAGCGGATGAACCAACAGGGAATTTGGATACCAAAACGAGTATTGAAATTATGTCTCTATTTGAAGAAATTCATAAGAAAGGAAATACCGTTATTTTGGTGACTCACGAACCTGATATTGCTCAACATTCTCATCGAATTATCCGTCTTCGTGATGGTTTGGTAGAGTCTGATGTTAGAAATGAAAACATAGTATCTGCATTTGATCCATCACATCGTTACTTGAACAGTTAAAACTTTTACTAATGGCTTTTAAAATATATACCAAAACAGGAGATGGAGGGGAAACAAGTCTTTTTGGTGGCGAAAAAGTGAAAAAATATCATCAAAGAGTAGAAAGTTATGGTGCAGTGGATGAACTCAATTCGCACATCGGGCTGCTAATTGCCCAAACACAAGAAGTTAACCTCATTAATAGCCTACAAAAAATTCAACGAACTTTATTCAACGTCGGCTCGCTTTTAGCTACGCCACAATCCAGTGATTTTTATCAAAAATTGGAAACTATAACCGAAAATGAAATCAATTTTTTGGAAACGGAAATAGATTGGATGGAAGAACCTCTTCCTGAATTGACGCAGTTTATTTTGCCAGGAGGTTCTGTACGTACCGCCCAAACTCATATTTGTAGAACCGTTTGCCGTAGAGCAGAACGCAATATTGTTTTATTAAACGAAAATGAAAAGATAGAAAAATCAATCATCATTTTTATGAATAGGTGTTCTGATTATTTCTTTGTACTTTCACGCTATATTGGTCATTTAGAAAACAAAACGGATGTTTTCTGGAAGCCATAAAATACTCTATTGCTTCAATAAATAAATTAAGTTTTGGCAAATACCTTTATTGATAGAATAAAAAAAATCACTCAATATAGCTACGTACTAATTGTAATTTTATTAATCAGTTTGATATTTCCGCAGGGGTCACGATTCACCTATGAATACTCTGTTGGGCAATCGTGGCAATATACGGACTTAAACGCCCCTTTCGAATTTGCGATTCTCAAAGACCCTATTTTAATTAAAAAGCAGAGAAAAGAAATTATAAAAAACTTCCCTCCTTATTACGAAAAAATAGAAAATAGAAAGCAAGTAGAGGTTTTTGAAAACTTACTTTGGGATGAAATTGAAGCTGGACGTATCCAATTTGTTCAAGAAAAGGATACTTCTCATACGCTCGAAATAGTATCTAATATTTTAGAAAAAGAATATGAAAAAGGAGTTGTGCTTGATAACCTTTCACATAACCATAGCCCCCATCTTTTACACGTCAAAGATGGCAATCGAATTGATAAAAAATTAATGAATAGTCTTTCTGATGCAAAAAAATATACCAAAACGGTATCAGATATTATTACGAAAAAAACACCGTTAAAGCTTACTCCTACATTCCAATTAAATTTAGAGAAAACAGTACGCCCTAATATTGTGTATAATGATAGCGTCACTCAATTTTTTTTAAAAAATGAATTAGGGCAATTGGCAGAAACACAAGGCGTAATCAAGAAAGGAACGCTAATTATTAAAAAGAATGCCATCGTTTCTGTAGAAATTTTTAATCAATTAGAATCACTAAAAAGCTCGTTTGCTAATGGAGAAACCATCCAAAGTCGGTGGGCTAATTTTTTAGGATATTTTTTATTGACGAGTTTGATTATCGGATTGTATTTAATTTTTATTCAGGCTATTCACCCAAAGGTTTTAGACAAACCTAGAAACGTATTTTTTCTATTATCTTGGATGGTGTTGTTTAGTTTTTTAATTGTTTTAGTTGAGCGGATAGAAGGATTGTCCGTGTATTTAATTCCGTTCAGTATTGTGGTTATCGTTGTCAAGAATTTTTTTAACGAAAGGCTGGCTTTTATCACTTATGTAACCTTGATTTTATTATCAAGTATTGTGTCTTCTGAAGGGTACGAGTTTACTATTCTGCAATTAATAGTAGGCATGGTTGCTATTCTTTCGTCGGTAGATACCCGAAATTGGAACCAATTTTTTATGAATATCATCTACATATTTATTGGTTATGTAATTGGATATTTGGGCTTATTATTAATCCAGACGGGCGTTGTCTCTTTGCATGATGGGAAAATGGTAGGTTGGTTTGTATTGAATTGTTTATTATTACTAATTGCTTTTCCATTGGTTCCTATTATGGAAAGGTTATTTGGTTTTGTTTCGTCGGTGACTTTGGTGGAGTTATCCGATATGAATAAACCCATATTGAGAGAATTATCGTTGAAGGCTCCAGGTACATTTCAGCATTCCTTGCAAGTTTCTAATCTGTCAGAAGCGGCGGCCATTGCTATTTCTGCGGATGCACTATTGGTTAAAGTTGCTGCCCTTTACCATGATATTGGCAAAATTAATCAGCCCCACTATTTTATCGAAAACGCGCCTAAGGGGTTTAACCCTCATTCAAAAATATCTGCATTAGAAAGTGCTAAAATTATACTAGGGCATGTGACTGATGGCGTACAATTAGCCAAAAAACATAAACTTCCCGAGCCCATAATCGATATCATAAAAACGCATCACGGAACTACGACAGTTGCCTATTTTATGAATCAACACAAAGAAAAATTTGGAGAAGTAGATAGTAATGATTTTACATACGATGGTCCTAACCCGACGACCAAAGAGCAAGCTATTTTGATGATAGCAGATTCGATAGAAGCAGCTTCTAAGAGTTTAAAAGAATTTTCTCCGCAAAGTATTTCCAATTTGGTAGACAACATTATTAAAGGAAAAATCAACCATCACCAATTAGATAACTGTGAAATTAGTTTTGCTGAATTAAAAATATGCAGCCAAATTTTTAAAGATATGATTATGAATATTAATCATGTTCGCGTAGAATATCCAAAAGAAAACAAATCTTAATGAAAAACATTGTTTTTCATTAAGGTACTAAAAAGAAATACCTTTCCTAAAAAGGAAAAAAGTTCCCTTGAAAAAAGTTTTTTTTTCTTTAAATTTAAATTAATCATATTTAATGTTTTTTATTTTGTAAGTATTTGTTTTAAAATAGATTGTAGGTTGAAATTGCTTTGGTGTTTTATATTTATATAAATGTAATCTCAAAAATACCATGTCGTAATGATGCATTAATTTGGTGGTACAAAATTTGAATAGTTTAGGTATAGGCAATTTGTGTCTAGACCTAAATTAAATTCATTTCGATGAAGTACACTACAAGCACAACTCAAAAAAATATCCTCAAGTCAACTTTTTTTTTATTGACTCTCTTGTTATGGGTTAATGTCGTTTCGGCTTCGCCCGATGGTTTGTTATTCTCTACCGATTTTACCGTTTTATCTCATTTTAATAAAAACATTGACATTAATTGCAGCTCTGACAACGATAAGGATGGCGTTTGTGATGATATTGATGAAGATGATGACAATGATGGTGTTTTAGATTATATTGAGCTTTCTAGTTGCCCGCCTGTAGAATATGAAAACAAGTCTAACTTAACGATTAGCAGCGAGATACCGCTCCGTTTAGGAAGTTACGAAAATTTAGTAGATGAGAAATATACGGCTAATACAAATAATAGTATCCAATTTAGTTTTAATCATTTGCTTTCTGGGTATAGTTTTTTAGAAATTGAATTTCCAAAAAAGGAGATTGTAACTCGTCTAGAGTTTTCGGTCAACCGAGTAGCTTTCTTTAATAATTTAGATGACTTTAACTATGTGATAGAAGGTCATAATGGTTCCGATTGGGAACAAGTAAAAGAGGTAAGAATCGGATACGGAAACTCAATGTATTTAACAGATCAGACTTATGTTTTCAACCTTAGCTTTAATCATGGAACTAGATACAAAAAATACAGATTTTTTAAGGTAAACGGTTATACAACTTATGCTTACTTTACAGAAATTGCAATAGGGACTTTACCCGAATTTTGTGATGAGGATGGTGATAAAATATCAAACCACTTAGACTTGGATAGTGATGGTGACAATTGTTACGATGTTTATGAATCAGGAATGACAACAACTATTTCATTAGACAAATTGAGTGGAGAAGTTGGCGAAAACGGAATACCTAATGTTATTGAAAACACGGATGGTTCTTTGAAATATAATAGCAATTACTTTATTGCATTAAACAAAAATGTGAATGCATGTTCTGATTTGGACAAAGATAATATAGGTGATATTGTGGATGTGGATGATGATAATGATGGTATATTGGACATACACGAACAATTAATTTGCGGGATTGATACCGTTTTAAAGTCTTCAGCTCAATATTATTCGGAATTGAGTTTGGTGAATGGAAAATACGAAAACCTGTGGGATAATAAATCAACGGCTAATTCAGTAACTGGTATAACGATAAACGCAGAGGATTTACTCAATAAAGTTTTTATAGGTATAGAACCCAGCCATTCGAACCCCTTGGTTGCTATGGAATTTACTTCTGTGTATAAAAATTTATTTAGTGCGGGTACTAAGTTCTCATTATTAGGATATACAGGAAGTGAATGGAAATTGATAGGTGTGAGCTCGTTCGAATACTCAACATCATCCAAATATAGCAAAGAGAGAGGCTCTTTTTATATTGCTTTTGATAATTCGGAAATATTTCAAAAATATGAACTTATCGCCACTGAGGGCAGAAGTACACGGGCAATAATAGGAGAATTTTATTTTGAATATATTAAATCGGATTGTGATATAGACGAAGATGGAAAACCTAATCATTTGGATACAGATTCTGATGGCGACGGTTGTTTAGATGCGATGGAAGCTGGAATAGAAATTCCTTCTTCAGATACGAATGTTGGGGGTAATGGATATTTTAATTCATTGGAAGGGGATAAGGAAAAACCTTTGTTTTTACCTTTTTTGACTTTTTATGCAAACTCAACGTTTAAGAATTGTAGTGATAGTGATTTAGATAAAATTCCTGATTTAATAGATGTGGATGATGATAATGACGGAATTGTTGACCATATAGAAATGGGCTTATGTGATGAAATAAACACTAAAGTTGATTACGAAAAAATTACGATTTCTACGGATTTAATTAAAGCGGGAGCTGCAATGGAGGTTCTGGTTGACGCAGATAATCCTGGTAATGTTAACAGCAAAGGTATTTATTTTACAGCCAATCAAGAGTTGTTAGATAAAACGTTGTTTGAATTGGATTTTAATGAACCCGTATTATTGTCTAAACTCGATATTCAACATGCTAATAATACTTTTGCTTTTGTAAATGCCGACAATTTATTTTCTATTCAGGGATATAACGGTACAGATTGGATAGAAATATCAGAAAATGCTTTTAAAAAATTAAATACAAGTTCATACAACACACAAGCTGTTTCTATTGAGATTAACGCCAATAGAAGATATAATAAATATAGACTAGTGGGTAAAAATGGAAAAACATCGAGCCCGTATGTATATAAAATTCACGCTTTTGAATATGATGAAACCTGTGATTTAGATAAAGACTCAAAGCCTAACCACAAAGATATTGATAGTGATGATAATGATTGTCCTGATATAATAGAATCGAGTGGTTCGATTACCGCAGGAGATATTCAATTCAAAGGAGAAGTAGGGCAAAATGGATTAGTCGATTTCAAAGAAATAACAAAAGATAATGGTTTTGTGAATTATAAAGCGACTCATTATATTGTTTACAATGCAGCACTTAATTTATGCTTTGATACGGACGAAGATGGGGTAGGGAATTTGGTGGATATAGATAACGATAATGACGGTATTAGCGACGTTGAAGAAAAAAAATGCTTTATTGAAAACGAAGTAACCGATATTGTCACTAATACTCCGACCAAAACAACTACAGGAAAATTTAATAATGACAGCGATGTGTTGGCTAACTTTACTATTGATTTATCCAATTATAGCAACTATTATCCAACGTATTTTAAGGCTACAGAAGGAATGCATTTTGCCAATTATCACAGCAAGAATGAAGTTGAAGAGATAATAAGTATTGATGCATCTCAATCGGTAGAGCAACTAATCTATGGAGTCAATGTACCTTACAATTCTAATTATCCTACCTTAACAATTGCAGCACATAATATTTCTTTGGAATTACCTGAAGGGGTAGTGGCAGTTATATATGACCCATTAGATCAAATAAATTCCCATAATACAGGTGATGAATTAGAGTCTGGTGACGAATTTAGTATTAATAGTGTAAAATCAACAGAAGCTGCTTGGCAAGTTCATGTGATGATTCGAGATTTTTATAAAGAATTTGATGTAATTATCAACAAATCTGTTGAAAAAGGCATCGTAGGTTGGGGAGCTTCGGGCTTCGATATAAAATCTTGCGAAAACTTGGACACCGATAATGATAAAAAATTCAACCATTTGGATAATGACTCAGACGGAGATAATTGCCCAGATGCTGTTGAGGCAGGACACGGTATTTTTCAGGAAGCAGGTCAATTGATTGGTCATTTCGGGACTAACGGCTTGCATAATCATTTAGAAAGCAACGACTCACGAGCAGCAAATTTAAATTATACTGTAAAAGAATTTTTATTATTAAATAAAGATTTAACCTTTTGTGAGGATAGCGATAACGATGGTATTGTAGATTTTGAAGATGTGGATAGTGATAATGATGGAATAACAGACGATAGAGAAAAAAACTGTTCTTTCGGATTAGTTTTACCTCAATCGGATAACAATACTGACCAAATTGCTTCTTTTTACAATCATTCAAATGAAACTAAATTATTTGCCAATTCTAACGGAAGCATAACAACAGGCACTACTCAACGTTCTACATTTAACTATACCGTTGAACACAGTAGTTCGCCCGTTACGCAAGAAATTGAAATAACACCTTCTTCAAATACTTCAATCGACTTAATTTATTGGGGACCTGGAATTTCTACCCAAAAAACAGAAATGGCGGAACAAAATATTAGCCTCAGTTGGGAAAAAGGAGTAGAAGCAATCTTGATTGACCCCAATAACCAAGTAACTAATCATAGAGATAATTCCAAAATAGAATCAGGCGTTACATTAATTACTTCAAAAAGTACAAACCCGACTTGGTATATAGTATTTAGACTATATGCTAACCCAATTCCGTTCAACTTATCATGCGAACAAGAAGGTACTTTTACAAATTCGAAAAATGAATTTGGACTTAGGGTTAAAACTTGTGTAACTACGGACACAGATAATGATAGCGTACCCGATTATCTTGATTTAGACGCAGATGATGATGGATTTTATGATGTTGTCGAAGGAAATATAAGTAGTCAACATAATAATAAAGTAATAAACGGACCGTACGGCAAAAATGGATTTGCTAATAATGCTGAAAATAGAGATAAAAAATATTCATTTACAGAACTTTTACCTGCCACTGACCTTACTAGTGGTCATTTATTATCTCAAATTCCTAATGCAACCGCCAATAGTATTGATACTGATTCGGACGGTGTTCCTGATGGAATTGATTTAGATGATGACAATGATGGAATATTGGATTATTATGAATGCTATGATTCAAATTCAGGGTCATCTAACTTTGAAAATGATTTTGAGAATTTTAGCTGGGATGACACGTGGACAAAAGGTAATGGAAATGCAACGGTAAAAACTAAAAATGGAAATAAGTTTTTAGAAGCTAATTCGAACAATTCGTTCTCGCTGAAGTTAACTGAATTAAAAATAGGAGAGACTTATAGAATCAGTTTTGTAAGTAAAATAACTTCAAAGAATAGTAATCCATCACAAGGACTTGCATACTGGGAAGTTAAAAATGCCGACCATACTCGCTATGGATATTCACACCACAGTCCTATTGACATTGACGAAGATGAATGGACATTTAATGAAGTCTATTTTAAGGCGAAAGCTAACAATGAAACCATTACTTTTACGAGTAAAAAAATTGATGGTGATAATATTCGATTAAATATTGACAACATCGTAACGGTAATTAGTGCCGAAGAAAAATGTATTGATACGGACAACGATGGTATCGTAGATAAAAACGATTTGGATTCTGACAACGACGGTATTCCTGATAATTTAGAAGCCCAATATTCATTTAGCTATGTGCCACCATCCAATAAAGATGAAAATAGAAATGGAATTGATGATGTCTATGACTCAAATACCGCACTTGGAGCAACCTTATTCGCTATTGACACAGATAATGATAAAACCCCGGATTACTTAGATTCAGACGCTAATGAAAATGGGAAAAATGATAATGAAGAAGGAACAGCAAACCCTAATGCTAATGTAGATGCTGACCAAAATGGACTTTCAGATTCTTACCAATCGGAGAACGGTTATTCGGACGTGAATGGTATTTTTGATGACTTTTCAATGATATTAAATTCAAATAATATTGGAGAAGTGAACTACCGTTTGAGTGCAAACCAAAAGAAATGTGAAGATGATGGTGAGGTGTATTTGCCTATCGAAAAATTAACTTTAGCACAAGTAGCAAGTGCTTCAAAGAACACAAATGACTTATTAGAACCTAAAGATAATTCGTATATAAATTTCGACGCAGGAGAAGAAATATCAATTCTGGTTTCAGAAAGTTTTAAAGAAGGAGATATCCTTAGATTGTTTTTGAATAAAACAACAAGTAGCAAAATAGAGGTTAGTTTTGGTACATCGGCTGGTTTTAGTTCTCCTCAACCTTATGATTTATTGAAAGTATCTGCACTAGATTTACCTATTAACGAAGGTGCTACATTTATCAAAATTGTGGTGTTAAATAATTCAGGAACATTATCATTAGATGCTATTGAAGCGTGGCGGTCAGGCTGCGAATTAGATACTGATTCTGATGGTGTTATTGACAAAATAGATATTGACGATGATAATGATGGAATATTAGATGTTATCGAGCAAGTTGATAATGATAGCGATGGAGATAACATCCCCAATTATTTAGATTTAGATTCGGATAATGACAATATTCCTGATAATATAGAAGCAATGCCAACGCACCGATATTATCCACCAACTTTTTTAGATTCTGATAACGATGGTTTGGACAATGCGTATGATGTTGACCAAGGAGGCGTACCTATTAGTGTTGAAAATTCAGATTTGGCTGATAAGCCAGATTATTTAGATACGGATTCCGATAATGATGGAAAAGTAGATAATATAGAATCTAATTTAACTGCAAAAAAGGGAGATTCTAATAAAAATGGTTTAGATGATACTATTGATAAAGGAAATGGAAAATATAATTATCCTGCAGGAATCATAACTTCCGCATTGGACTTGCCCGATGCTAACGCTAACTCAGAAGCGGATTTTAGAGATATTCCTAAAAAAGATTGCGGAAAAACTAATAAATATGTAGTAAGTAGCTTCTCGTATGCTCAATCAGCTAATAGCAATTCAGGAACTAATGCTAATTTATTAACAGGAAAACCAGACGATAAAGGAATTACGTTAAACGGAAAAAATAAATCTGTTACCATAAACTTTAGTAAGGCGTTGGATAATACTAACGAAATAATTATTAGAGGCAAAAATGAGGCAGAAAACAATTCTTCTCTAATTAAAATCGAGTTGTTAAGCACTTCTAACGAAATTTTGAAAACAGAATATCGAAAGATAGATTACGATGAATATCAGATAGAAACAATATCTAACTTTGATGGAGTGAATAAGATAAATATAACAACTACGAACCCTAATGATAATATTTTAATTGAAAGTGTGTTTGCGGTGAAATACGATTGTAAACCAGATGCTGATGGAGATAATATTTCAGATGCATTAGATATTGATGAAGATAATGACGGAATAAAAAACATTAACGAAGCAGAATGCGGGTCTTCGGTAGAACAAGTTATTTTGCCAACATACCAACAGTTTGGGAATTGGGTAGGAAACTCTAATTTTCGTACAGCTACGGCAAGAATTGGCGAATGTGAAGTAAAAGCAACATTACATGGAAATGGTTTAAGGTCATCAGGTGTTGATAATAATTATAATGGAAAAGTACATACTATTCGTTTTACCGTACCTGTTTATAGACCCCAACTAGCACTCCATACCATTGGAAATAGTTCGCATGACGTTCAACTAAGCTTCAATCATAATATCTCTATGTTGAGAGGAAATGCACATTATGTAAATAATAGAACCATAAGAGGAAACGAGGAATATGCAAGAATACAGATAAATAGTGATTATGTCTCGGAAATAACCATTCGTGTAGATGGTGGGTCGCCTAATGGTCCTGAAACAATGGATGTTTATGTTCTTATCGATAGATATACTTGTACAGTTACCAAAGATTGTGATTTTGACGATGATGGCATTAACGATTATTTAGATATTGATTCTGATAACGATGGTGTTTTGGACAATATCGAAAGTCAACCTATTGATAATGTTCAACCACAAACCGCATGGAAAGATACTAACTTTGACGGACTGCACGACGATTATGACCCCAATTTAGGAGGAAGAGAACTGACTTTAATTAATAGTGATAACGATCAGTTTCCTGATGCTTTGGATAGAGATTCTGATAACGATAGATGTTTTGATACTTACGAAGCTAAAACAGCCTCTACTGCCAACTATCTTGGCGTTGTTCCTGCTCCTTATAACGTTAACGGATTAGCTAAACATTTAGAAACGGACGACTCTTATTTTGCTGAAGTCACCTACGATTTAGAAACAGATTACCGTAATGCAAACATCAATAGTTGTATCACAACGGTAGAGGGAATTGCCTTTTTGGATTGTGATGGAGATGGTAAATATCAAAAAGGTGACGATGTTTTGGAAAATGTTACCGTTAGGTTGCAAAATGATAGAGATAAAAGCATCGAAACTATTACTACAGACGAAAATGGTGAATATCTATTAGAAGTCAAAGCTTCTACTAATTACAATATCTTTTTCGAAACCCCTTCGGGCTTTGTCGTTGCCAAACAATTTTCATTAGATAGTACTTCGTATAGTCACATAGATGACGCAGGTAAAGTATCATTTAAAAGTACTGCAGCCAATTTAACGACCTATGTAAATGCGGGTTATAAGGATAATATTTCGCCTATTATTTATGGTATACCAACAAGTGATGCTGAATGTGGAAAAGGCGTAGATATTGACGGGGTTAATGCGATTGATGATGTTTCTGCTGCTGTAATTACTGTGGACTCCGTTTTGTATAAAACGGGAGATAATATTGATTCTATAAAATACATTTGGACAGCTACAGACGAATGTGGAAATGAAACCAAAGACTCAAGTATTTATGTGTTTAAGTCTAGTTTGGAAGTAGAATTGTTTCCTGAAACTATAAAATTATGTGAATCAAATACAGCATTATTATCCGCGAGACCATTAAATGGACAAGCACCTTATGTTTTTGAATGGTCAACGCCAGTGGGTACCTTAAGTTCTAAGAGTACCAATGCTCCGAAAATTACAATAGACGAGGCTGATGACTTTTTTGTTACCGTACAAATTACGGATGCTTTAGGTTGTCAAGTAAAAGGAAAAGTAGAAGTATTGGTTCAGAAAGGGAGTAGTAATAATACAGAAATAATAGGAGATTCTATTTATTGCGAAAATGATAGTATTATATTAACGGCTTCAAGCGGAGACCGTTTTGCTTGGACAGGACCTAATGGTTTTAAATCAACAGAACAAAAAGTAATTATTCCTTCTGCGAAATTATTTTATAATGGAGAATTTAAAGTTGAAATATCTAACGAATCGGGCTGTTCAAGTACCGTTAAAAAGGATATTCAAGTAAATCGTTCAGGAACTCCGAGTATTGACATAGATAAAGAAGAATATTGCAAAGGACAAGATATTTACCTTTCGGCAAGAGGATTAGAAACGACTAATTATTCGTGGACTAGTAATTTTGGTTATGAATCGAACCTTCAAAAAGATACCATCGAATCCGAAAGTTTGGATGCTGGAACCTATTTGTTGACTTTATATGCAGATCCATTGGTTGGTTGTGCTGGAACTAGCCAAAAAGAAATAACAATATTAGACAATTTACCAGTTACCATTACACCTGACACCGCAGTTTGTTTGGGGGCAGATTTAGAGTTGGTCGTTACAGGAGCAACCACTGCTTTCTGGAAAGGACCAAATAACTTTTTCTCTTTTGACACGAATATTTCTTTTGATAATATTCAAGAAAATCAACTAGGAACCTATACGGTCGAAGTAACTACTGATAATAACTGTTCTATTAAAAAAGAAGTTAAAATATCTGCCTTAGAAGGAGACTTTTTGGTTGTCTTAGAATCGAAAAATTGTACCCAAGATAGTATCGCTTTTCATATCGAAAACTTATCTTTTGATTCTTACGAATGGAACATTAATGGAAAAGAATTTGATATAGCCGAACCAATTTATATTAACACGAACTTAGATACCAATATTAATGTTTCTGTTACAGGAATAATGGGAGCTTGTTCTGTGAAGGTAGACTCCACATTTACTATCGAAAAAAGCCCATTTGCAGCAGTCAATATTCTGAAATCTGATATGGGTTGCGATAGTAACGGTTCTATTGAAATAGAAAATATTCCTGTGGGTTATACGGTGTCTTGGGAAGATGGAAATAGTGATACGTTTAGAGAAGATTTAGGGCTAGGAAATTACAAATTTACGATTACTAATGGTACGGATTGTAGTAATGTATATCAAATTGAAATTGAAAATAACTGCGATAACGAAAGTTTATACCAAATCGAAGGTCAAGTAGATATTGAATGCACAACCGAAGAAGGAAATTTACCTTATGGAAATCTAAAAATTCATTTAATGAATCTTTCAAATGATACCATTGGAACACAAATTAGTGATGAAAATGGAAAGTTTGTATTTTCTAATATTATATCGTCAGAAGTTTACTTCATTACTGAATTTGAGTTTGTATTTGCAGGTTTCGAAATGGTGGAAAACGATTATTATAGCCGTTCAGAAAACAAAAAAATAACGTTAACGAACCCATCAACGAACGAAGTCAATTTATTAGTAAAAAATACTACACCCATTACATTTAATAATGTTCCTACTGAAGAACAAAACGTAAGTTGCCTTTCCGAAATAGAATTACCTAATGTTACGGCTAAACAACTAATTATTGACCTTGCAGTTAGTTATGATTCTGTTTTGGTGAAAGATGAAAATGATAATATTGTAGCTATAAAATACATTTGGACAGCGACCAATGGTTGTAACCAAGCACAAAGTAATGAGGTGATTTATAATATTGAGAATGTAATAAATACCACATTCGAGTTGAAGTCGGATGTATTTTGTAATACCGCAACATATTCGCTTGTAGCTGAAAATCTAGGAGAATATGAAAATTTGAGCTGGGAGGTATTTGGTGCAACAGTAGAAAATCCTAATGTAGATTCTACAAAAGTTATTTTTAATGAAGGTGCTAAAAAATATGCAGTTCAATTAACCATAGAAAATAATAATTGCTCGCATAAAATAATAGACACCGTAACTATAGAATCTTTAGCAGAAGGGCTACAAATTGTAAGTACCAAAGAAGAAATTTGCGCTGGAGAATCATTCACTTTAACTACAAATTTCCCTAAAAAAGATTTTCGCTGGACAGGACCAAATGGAGTTGATACAATTACAAAAGAGCTAGTTATATCCAATTCTAATGCCACGATGACGGGTAAGTATACCGCTCGAAGTATAGATGAATGTGAAGAACAATCTTCTATTGATATTTTAGTGAATGATATTTCAAGCTTTTCTTTCAGTTACCCAACTTCGTTATGTTTGGGAAGTGATATCCTTTTAGAAGGAGGCGAAGCTAGTGGAACTTGGTTGTGGAAAGATGCTGAAGGAAACAGTTTAGAATCAAAAAACTGGAAATATGAGGATGAATTATTGGTTGGCAAACATGAATTTTCGGTTGTTTGGACAAACGATTTAGGTTGTCAAATAGACTCTACCTTTATCATTGAAGTGCTCAATTCTTCAACGACATTTGTATTACCTAAGGATACTACGGTTTGTAAAGGTACTGACGTTGAATTCTCAATAGAAAATGCAAGTTCTATCGTTTGGAAATCAAACTTTTTTGAAGCGGATAAAAATGGAAATACCATAACGATAAAAGATATTCAAAAAAGTGAATCTATTTTAATACAGATACAAAGCGAAAATGCTTGCATGATACAGCATGCGTTTGAAGTTAATGTTATTAGTAATGAAATTGATAGTGAGATAATACCAGCAACTTGTGATGAAAATGATGGAAAAATTATTATTAATAGTGGCATCGAAGGAGAAATATTGTCTTGGAAAGACCTAGACAATCAATCTGATAATGTTAAGGTTAGAGAAAACCTAATTGCAGGTGAATACACTTTGATAATTAGAAATGAAACTTGTATTGATTCTGTGAAATTTCAAGTTACTGAAAGAGAATGTGACGACGAAAGTGACGATGACGACGAAAGTGACGATGACGACGAAAGTGACGATGACGACGAAAGTGACGATGACGACGAAAGTGATGATGACGACGAAAGTGATGATGACGACGAAAGTGATGATGACGACGAAAGTGATGATGACGACGGAAGTGATGATGACGACGGAAGTGACGATGACGACGGAAGTGACGATGACGACGGAAGTGACGATGACGACGGAAGTGACGATGACGACGGAAATGACGATGATATTGATAATGATGGTGTCACGAATGAGTATGATTTAGATAACGATAATGACGGAATCCCTGATTATGTAGAGGGCGATGGAGATACTGATGGTGATGGAATATTAGATAAGCATGATATTGATTCTGATAATGATGGCATTTTAGATGCTATCGAAGCAGGTCTGAAAGATTTGAATGGCGATGGGTTGATGAATGATTTTGTTGATGAGAATAAAGACGGACTTAGAGATGATTTTGATGTTCTTATTCTTTTAGATATGGACAAAGATAAGGATGGTATTCCTAATTATAAAGACATTGATTCGGATAATGACGGAATCGTAGATTGGATTGAAGCACAAAAAACTACAGAAAATCCAATAATGCCTCTAGGTAGAGATGTGGATAAAGATGGTCTTGATGACGCATTCGAAGATGGAAATACACAGGTTTGGAATATCCCCATCGATACAGATTCCGATGGAGTTTATGATTACTTAGACTTAGATTCTGATGGAGATGAATTATTAGACAATGAAGAAGCATTTAATAAATTAGCTTCACAGACAGATGTGGATAAAGATGGTCTTGATGATGCATTTGATGAAGTAATCAAAACAGACAATCCAACAGAAAATTTCATGAATAATATTATATCAATCATGGATTTTCCTAAAGAGAACGAAAATAATTATGAACCAGACTTTAGAAAAGTATTTAGCCTAAGTGAAACTAAAAAATCGGATACGCTGAACGTAGTTATTGAAAGAACTACTGAATTTTGTTTTGATGGTGAATTGTCTATTCTTGAAGATTTAGACTCTTTGGTTGTTGATCAAAATGACAACTGCATAGATATAAAAAGTGATGAATTAGGAGATGATAAAATCAAAATCGCTACTTGCATTGATAATGTATGTGACACTAATTACATTTATATCCGCACAAATCTTCCTTCAAAAGACACCTTAGAACTTGATTGGAAAGAAGGGGAAACTTCACTTAGCTTCTGTTTAGATTCTACCGAAATAGGGAATAATGTAACGCTTAGTAAAATATGCGGTGAAGAACTTGCCGTTGAAGAATCTGAAATTGGAGCAGATTTATGCATTACACTTGAAGGCTATTTGGACAAGGGCGATCAGTTATGTTATGTTTTGTGTAACGGTGCAGGCATTTGCGATACCACTATTGTCGAAATTGTAAATGAGCGAGAAAAACTAGATGCGGTAGATGATGATATTTACTTTATTACTGAAAAAACAGACATCATTAGCCCTTTAGCTAACGATACGAATGTAGACCAAATTGATGATTTTGAAATAATTAGCGAACCTGCCCATGGTAGAATTGGAATTCTTGATAATTATGAAATAGAATATGAACATGACGGAGAAGCATGTGATATTGTAGATTCGTTTATTTATGTCATTAGCCAAGGAAATGTTTATGATACGGCTACCATTCATATAAATATTGTTTGTGAACCTGTAATTGTTTATTCAGGAATATCGCCCAATGGAGATGGAGTCAATGATGAATTTAAAATATTAGGCATAGATCAATACCCGTTAAATGAAGTACGTATTTTTAATAGATATGGGAACGAAATTTTCTATATCGAAAACTTCCAAAACGAAAATGGGTGGGACGGAACACACGAAAATAATTTACTTCCTGACGGAACCTATTTTTATGTATTGCAGATAAAAGGGGATCAAGAGTTTGTCAAATCGGGATATATTCAATTGTCTCGATAATTAAGAGTTGACGGACTAGATGAGATAGGTTAGACGTTATTACGAATTGGATTGTATGTGAGAACAAATAGAAATTTTTATTTCAATCAAGGAAAGCACGGAATCTAATACCTACATAGCTATTAAGATGAGTGCTTGACAAAGAGTGAGGTAAAAAGAACATTTTTAATCCATATAAATTCATTCGTAATAATGTCTAATATGTAATAATTTTACTTTTAAATAAAAAAGAGGAGTTGAGATTCAACCCCTCTTTTCTATTTTATTGATTATTCATATCTAATACTTAACCTAGCCCCTTCATCTGGGTTATCATCATCATAAGATTCAGCTTCTCTACCTCCAGAAGCAGAAGTTTGATTTGCAGAATCTCCAGATGGTACCATTATGATATTAATACTGTTTCCAATAACCCAATCGTCTCGATTTACAATTTCTTGGACAATACTCTCAATATCATTAGTAAGCTGACTTGGAGTGATATCTCCTGCGGATAACCATTCAGGAATATTCCAAACTACATTAGCTGTTGTAACGTCTCTACTCGTTAGATTACCTGCTTCTTCAGTATAGGGAGCAGCATTACCTGTGTTTTCTCCATATATTGTTACTTCAGCAGGGTTTGAACCACTATTATCTGCCACCAATTGAACATTAGCAGAAAGAATGTTAACCCCTTGAGGTACTTGAACATTATTAAATCTAAAACCTAGTTTTACTAAGCCTATATCAGGAGTCCCAGCTGCATCAATTTCTGCAATTTCCAGATCATTACTTAGAAGGGACATTCTACGACCTTCTGTACTATCTGCAAGAGAAATAGATTCTTCTACATCATCTTCAGCAACATTAATTTGAGTAATTACTGTAGTTCCTACAAGGATAGGTTTGAACGTCATCGTGCTGTTAACAGAAAAGTCATTAACATTTACTGTTATTAATCCAGCTTGTGTGGCTGTAAATGGTACTAAGGCTGTGATCTCTGTAGAAGTTACATTAGTTATTGTTGCAATTTCTCCTCCAATAAGAACTTCGTTTTTAGAAATATCATCATCAAAATTTATCCCCGAAATAGTAACTTCTTCACCTTGTCTAACAGAATCAGCACTTAATTGAGTGATTTTTGGAGCGAATGTTAATGTTTCACTTTCCGTAATTTGACCAAATACATTTATTGAAATATTGTCAGATAATGCGTCTTCGGGCACAACTATTTTTAATAGAGTGGTTGACGACTCTACCGTAGTTATTTCGTTTTCATTTAGAGTAATGATATTATCAACACTTTGGTCACTAAAGTTATTACCGTAAATACTAATGGTGTCACCAAAATTTGCTACTTGTGGTCGAATACTATCAATAATAGGAGCAGGAACAACCATAAATTGAGGTCCTTCTACAGAGAAATTGGCTAGAGATAGTTTTATAGCTCCTGTTACAGCTCCTTCAGGTACTTCTACGGTAAGTGTGCTGTCTGTTGCTGCAACAATTAGTGCAGAAGCATTTTCGCTGAAAAATACTTTGTTGTTAGCCCTTACCAAACTAAAATTTGTTCCCGAAATATTTACTCTTGTTCCTACATCAGATAAGTTAGGTGTAATACCCGTTATTTGTGGAGGTAGAATAGGTTCTGGGATTACTTCAAAACTTTCTTCTTTACAAGAAAATAATATGGCAAAGAAAGAGAAAGTTAAGTAGTCTATCAAAAATAAATATATATTAACTTTATAGAAAAAAGATGAGTCGTAGAATAAAAGTATTAAAACTAAGTGAATCAGAAAAACGCTCACTAGAAGAGGGGTACAAATATGCTAAAAAAGCGTCTTATAGTC